>WAPD01000091.1 GCA_015520875.1 Microcaldota archaeon | reverse complement strand
TTAAAACCTCTTCCAATCCTAAATATAATGGTGTGGATATTAGCGTTAATTAGTGTGGCCTTTGGAGGCTTTGACCTCTATGCTATTGAAAATCAATCTGTTCCATTGTTCAAAGATGAGGTTATCCATTTAACAGTGGTTAATTATTCATATGAAGTTGTTATAAAAAATCATAAAATTCTGTCCATTAGAGAGAGCTTCTCTTTAGAACCCACTATTGAAATTTATATCTCGGAAAAAGGTCTAAACGAGTTGGAAGAGATTTTAAATAAGGATCTCCCGGAAACAGAGAAAAAGGACCTTGTGCTAAAGTGGGTTAAAAACAATTTAGATAAAGAAATTAAAATAAAGTTCTATGGATTGTTTGGGATAATGAAATACTTGATGTTGAAGCTTTATCTGGTGATAGTATGAGGTATTGGTGGCTTGGGATTTTATTGATCTTGGGAGGATGTACTGCTCTTTATGAAAAGGCATTTGATGATGCTGCCAATAATTATAAGCATTTAACGGCCACCGATATTAATTCCTTTAAGAAAATGCTTGATGATATTGCAAACAATCCTGATTACCCTAATTCAACAATATATGCCTTTGTTTGTAATAACTCTAAAATTCCTCTATGGAAAAGGTATTGGTACTTTTTGATAAGCGGTTTTAATAGGCAATATTTGTTTGATCCGCCTTTGCTTGGAGGAAAATGTTGGATAGAAAATGTTAGTGATTTGGGAAGCAGGGATAAAATCTTGTTAATGGCTAATTTAACAGAAAGAGAAATCCAAGAGAACCCTAATTTTTGGAATTTGGACAAGCTTGCTCCCGACCAATACATCAAAAAAAGATATGAAAGGGTTTATACGTTTGGACTTGCGTCAGGGCCCACATTTGCAGATTTTAACAACTTAAATCCTTATTGTAACTCTAGTCTAAGGTATTCTATAAAGTTTGTTAGGGGAACCGAGGAACGCTATATTATTCCAGTGGCACCTGAGAAAAGGGCAGCCTGTTATCTAGATTTATCGGTAATCCCAACCTATGTGTTCCATGGAATGGGAAGGGTTCCAAGGTTAGATAATGGCTGGGAGCTTGCCCGAACTTTGTATAAAAGAGGTTCTATGCAATACGAAGGAGATGGAATAGGACCTGTGATATTAGTAACAGAAGCTTCTTTAAATAAAACCACGTTTTTCCAATATCCTGTTTATAAAGATGGAAGCAGAGGCGGGGAAACAAATGCCAATTTGGCATTAATGCAAGCATATAATTTCAAGCAAGAATGTCCAACTTGTTTAGTTGCTCTATATGTTCCATTGGGAATAAATGCTTCCAATGTTGTGTTGGATAATGATGGAAATGTTGTAGATGACCCTCAAAATGATTTGAATTGGCTTTATCATAAAATCCAAAGCGATGAAGAATTGAAAAAGAGCATAGACATTATTGCCACAGGTTGGGATGTTAGAGAATTGGACAATCCTTGTGATTGGAATGAGATGCTTAGAAGGTTTAACACAATTCTGGATTTTGCCCAATCTCTGGGAAAAATGACCTATGTTATTTATACATATTATCCATTGGAAGACCCTGACCCAGATGACCCCACAAAAACAGTTCCCAGTTGTAGAACTTACAAAGAGGCGCAGGCCACAGGTCAGTTGGCAAGCTCTGCCGATATGTTATTCTATTATTTCTTTAGAGTGGGGGCATTGGGAAATTCCCTATATAATAATATGGTTTCAAAGGGTTTAATGGCTATTTCAATGCCTCCTTTATATGTACTATCTGGAAAGTTAAACTTTGGTAGGTGTGATAACTGTAGTTTAATCATAAACAATGTTCCAAATCAACCAATGTTTTCATATGTGTTGGATTTCTGCCAGAACTATGGAACAGCCGGTTATACATTTCCAATTATTTACAATGATAATCCTAACGATGTGTTATCGGCAAGCATAGGGATGAGAAGTGCTTATTACACAGGAAATGTATCCAATTTCACCACTATTTTAGAACCGCCAAAACTTTATACATTATCGGATAAAGAAGAGCCTTTGTTCATGTGTACAGGATGTTTCTTGATGCTAGACCAAGACACTTTGAATTATTATAAAAATGAGTTTGATTTGAGCACTTATGAAACTTCTTGTAATGAACCTGAAGAAGTAATCAACAAATTGAAGATTTATGGTGAGATCTTAGATGTAGACCTACCCTTTTTAAGAGCATTGATAGAGGCCACTTCCAATTATAACAAATGTTATGTATCTTTGGTTGAGAAATCTAGACAGGTGGAAAAATGTTCCTATGAGCTAACATGGACCCAATTAGAAGATTACATAAACAGCAATGGAATAAGCTGTGATGTTTCAGATTATAAAGATTGGAAATACGATAGCGAAAGCGATAGCTGTTCCTCTGATGCAACAGGCGAGGAATGTGTCCCTTGTGGCCTTGGAATCATGGACGTTAAAGGAGTAATTCCTGGAAGTGATGCTGTCTGTGGTACCTATGATCCTTTCGATATAGAGAGCAATCTATGTGAGGGTATGTCAAAATTGGCTGAAGCTCTAGATAAGGCAAGGGAGCTTTTATCCGAAAATATTAACTTATTCTTCCCAGATGTGGATGGGGAAGGAGCTGTTACAGATAATGTGAATTACACTATTTTGTATATGTTAATGGGAGCCATTTATTATGATGGGGAAGGAGCTTCATTGGAAAAGGCTGTTGAGTGGTATGAAAAAGCCAAATACTGGGACCCTGATAATTATGGTTCTGATGCCATAATTGATGATATTTGTGGATTGGATAACCCTTATGGTATCTGTGGACCTAATGTTTCATTCTGGAAGTTCTTGAAAGGTTTAGAGGAAGCGGGCGATAACTCAGGAAATAGAGAAATACAATTGGTGGCAAAAAGAACCAAAATAGGTTTAATCGTTATGTCCAAATATTTTGATGCATATGGAAAATGTAAAGATTGTTATAATGATGATTGGAGCAGGAATATCGATAGGAGGTTATGCCAGGTAAATCCAGAGTTGTGTAGGAGGTGAAATAATCATGAAAATGGAAAAAAATGTTGTTAGAATTATCCCTGCCCCTTTTAGAAGGGGTTTTGTGAAGAGAGGGCCAAAACACGAAGAGAACCCAAATCTAGAATTGATTGATAGACTGGCGGCTCCTTTGTTTGAGGCATGGGAGCGAAGAGAAAAGGAATACAGTGGGGTTTATTATTTGGGGGAGAAGGGAAGTGCAAGAAGGGCTAAATTATTGTTTACTGCTATAATGGAATCCATAATAAAGAAGTCTCCGGAGCCAATTAATAACCTTAAAAGTCCTGATTTAAGAGAGGATGATAAGGAAAAAGCGAGGGAATTATACCATTTAACTTCTTCTTTGATAAATAGCGTTAAGGTTAGCAAGGGAAATGTGCTTGAGCAGATAGAAGGATTTTTTGAAAACTATAGCGGGTTTACAGGCGATTATTTAAGGGAAGCATTAACAATAATAGGTTTTAATTTTGCATACGAGTATAAGCTTAGAAATGGGAATGTGGAAAGTGGTAAATGGCATGCAGCCGCTATTGACCTCTATCATTTTTACACAGAAATTGGGTTGAAGAAAACCGCTAGGGCAATAGAAGGAGTTATAGGAGAGCGTTTAAACAAAGAGCTTTATGAAAAATGGAGGGAGATGGTAATTATGGCAAGACCTGTTAAAAAGGAACTGAAGAAAGCTTTATATGAGAGATTTGAGGAAAAGGGCTATTTAACGCCAAGAAAGTTAGAAGAGGGTGTTGAATTTAGTGAAGCGCCTGTTGTATGGATTAAAGGGAGGATAAAGTCTTTCTTAAGCTCTTATAGGAAGATGAAAAGAAAGGGAATTCCTTTAGAAGAGATCTCGGATTTTATAGGCCTTTCTATAATGGTTCCTGAAGAGGAATTCTACAATGTTTTACAATACACCTTGGGGAAGTTGAAGAAATTGGGATGGAAGTTTACTGAAATAGAGGATTATAGGGAAAATTGCTCTGAAGAAAAGGTTAAGTCTGTTGTAGAAAGGATTTTGGGAAATTCTAATGTGGTTAAGATAAATCCTAGGGATAACTATCATGCCCTACACATAAACATAGAAAAGGATGGCTTTAAGGCAGAGATCCAATTAATGGTATCTGAAAAGTACCATGTTCATCACACAGGAGAGCGTTCCCATCCTTTATATAAGAAAAAAATAAATGTACATGAGGCTAGGGAAGCTTTGGCAAAGGCTATTAAAGAAGGAAAGAAGAGGTACTTGGTTAGAGTAGAAGTTGAAGGTTTGGGAACAATTACATTAGACTCCAATGAGAATGAATACCTGCCATTGACAGAGGTATTCAACCCTAAGATGGTTAAAACGCTGGCAAAGGACATAGGGCTTCGTGGCGGTAAAGGATTGGTTTTAGAAATGAGTGAGAAACTATCCAAAAAGATCGTTAAAGAAGTGGCTCTAAGAGCAATATCAAACACGAATAAAATAGAAATCCATCTAAAAGGAAAGATAATTGATGAAACTAACTCAAGAGTGGTTGTGGAATTAGAGGAGGATTCCTTAATTATCCTTTAGATAGTACCCACTTTACTAATGTCCTGACCATGGGTGCTTGCGCCAGTCCTTGATGGAGCTCTTTATCATCCATGGTTGAGGCTATATCTATGTGTGCCCAGTTCTCCTTTTTCACAAAGTGTTCCAAGAATTTTGCTGCTGTGATTGTTGAGGCTTCTCCATCCCACCCTCCTATGTTTTTTATATCTGCTATAGAGCTTTTTAGCAATGTTTTATATTCGTCCCAAAGGGGCAAAGGCCAAACATATTCTTGCTCTTTTTCAGCCATGTTTATTATTTCATTCACCAGATCTTGATTATTGCCCATTATTGGAGAAGCAAACCTTCCTGTTATAATGTTAGCAGCACCTGTTAATGTTGCCAAATCTATAACGTATTTGGGTTTTAGTTTTTTGTAAATATAGGCTAGAGAATCTCCAAGAACAAGTCTTCCTTCTGCATCTGTGTGAACTATCTCGACATAGGTTCCATCTAAGGCTTTTACAACAGCCCCTGGTTGTATTGATTTAGCATCTACTGAATTTTCTGTTAATGCTAAGAACCCATGAACAGTGATTTTAGGCTTTAGTTGGGCAATAGCCTTCATTATTCCAAGAACAACAGCAGCACCTGATTTATCCATGTGCATTTGATACATGTAACGGGCCGGTTTTATTGATAACCCTCCTGTATCAAAACAAAGACCTTTTCCTAAGAATGCTATTTCGTCTTTTCCTCCTTTGTAGGTTATTTGGACTAAATAAGGATCATGGTTGCTTCCTTGGTTAACAGCCAAAAACAACTCCATGCCCAATTTTCTCATATCGTTTTTGTTTAGGACTTTTATTTCAAGACCCAATTTTTTCAATTCCCTTGCCTTTTTTACCATCCATTCAGGTGTTGCTATGTTAGAAGGGGTGGAAGCTATCTCTCTAGCGAATAACTGAGCCTCTGCTAATATCTTTGAAACCTCTATTTCATCTTTGTGATCCTTGTAATCCGGATAATATAGGATTTTTTTCTTTTTCTCCTCCTTCTCTTTCTTGAAACCGAAGTCCCAATCCGCTAAATAAGCTCCATATATTGGGAATTCGTAGAGGCCAGGAATATCCTTGGGTTCTATATGGGCTTCATCTACTTCTTTGAAAATATTATAAAATATTTTAATTAGGGATTTGGGTTTGAACTTATCCTTTTTCCCCAAGCCAACTTTTACCTCCTTTTTCTCGTGGAAAAACTTTATTTCACCTTCTTTTAGGCTGCCTTTTTTCTTTTCAAACTCCAACAAAACTTTATAGCCTTTGTTACCTTTTTTTACGTCCATGAATACATAAAACAACCTATATTTTTATAAACCCTATAGAGTAAAATTAAACATGGAAGCCAAATATCTAAGAAGCTTAGTAATAGCTACTTTGCTAGTAGTGGGCCTTGCCTTTAGTGGTGGAGGTATTGGTGGAAATATAAAAAACGCCACCAATGCAGTAAAAGACTTTCTATGTGACCAATTGCCCCTAGTTCTATTCATAGCAATTATCTTCGCAGCATTGCTATACGGAGTTGCACAAACATTACCAGCTGACCAAAAGGCCAGAGTAATGCAATTTGCAGGAGCAGCTTTAGTAGCAGCATTGTTAGGAGCTGTGATATATGTAATTGGCCCTACATTATTACAAACATTGACAGGAAGCTCTTTCAGCTGTTAGGCCTGAAGTTCTTCTTTCTTTATTTTTCTTATTATATAGAAGTGTTTTCCTCTAGGTTTTTCCTTTAACTTCTCGATAATCTTGTCTTTTTCAGGACCTCCTATCAATGTAGCATCTTTTAATATCACAACTTTGGTATTCTTAGGATTAAATCCTCCAAACTCTTTTAATGAAATGAAGCTTAGGTCATAAAGCAATTGCTCAGATTGTTCTATTTCCCTTTTTATATATTGCAATAATTGTTCCTTGGATTTCTTCTCTTCTTTCCATAAGTTGAAGAATTTCAAAGCAGTTTCTGGCAATAATTCAGGATCTACTGATAGTTCTTTGGAAACTTGCCTTATCTTTTGTTCCCTCTCCTGGATCCATTTTAGGGCAGCTTTTCCTACTTTATAGGTTATTCTTTGGACACCGTCTTGGACGCTTTCCCTTTTTACTATCTTAAAAAATCCAATTTCGCCTGTGTGCTTTAACATATTATGGGTTCCTCCACAGGCCTCTGCATCATAGTTACCAATCTTAACAATTCTTAATATCTTTCCTGGCACAGCACCTCCCTGGTATATTCTAAAGCCATATTGTTGCTCTGCTACTGTTCTTGGCATTAATTCTACTTGAACAGGTAAAGATGCCATGATGATATCATTAACCCTTTTTTCTATTCTATTCAACTCTTCGTCTGTTATTCTTTTATAATGGGTGATGTCCATGTGGGCTTTATCCTCCTCTTTCTTAGCACCTGCTTGCCATACATGAGGTCCTAAGATTTCATATGCTGCTTTTGTTAAAATGTGGGCGGCTGTGTGGTGCTTTGTTATCTTTTTTCTCCTTTCCAAATCAACCCTTGCCTTCACTTTCTGCCCTACTTTAAACTTTTCAGGATGTTTCACAAGATGTAAAACAACTGTTCCATATTTTTTAGTATCATAAACGAATTCATCTTCAATGTAACCTTGGTCTCCGATCTGTCCACCACCCTCTGGATAGAAATAAGTTCTATCTAATATAATTCCATCTTTTTCCACACCCATGACCTCGGCTTCAAAGCTTTCCTTGTTTTCATAATAGAGCTTTTTGGTTTCAGGATAGTCTAAAATTCTTTGGGATTTCTTTTTCTTTATTTCATCCTTTTGCCTTACCAAATCATAGAAATTGGGAGGAATCTCTATGTTTAATTCCTTTTTCAACAGTTCTGGAGAAATACCTTCCGATTGATATAGTTTAATTAAGTCTTGGGTTGAGAGTTGTTTTCCTTTAAGCTTTTTCACCAGCCTTTGAGCCCTTTCCTTTGTTTTCCTGTATTTCTTTCTTTCCTCTTCTATCACTTCTGCAACAACATCCACAGCTTCCCCATATTCGTCAAACAAACCTTTCCAATTCTCTATATGTAGTTCCAATAAGCGATGCAAATCATATTCTATATCATAGGTTTCTTCAAAGGCAAACATCCTCCTAGCTATTAACCTTAAATTATAGCCTCCGCCTGCATTGGAAGGCATCATTCCATCTCTTATTGTAAATAATAAAGTGGATGTGTGGTCTAAAATAGAGAATAAAGCTCTAAGCTTCTCAAACTGTTTTAACTCATCTTCATTAAACTGAGATAGAATTTTCCTAATTTCTTCAGGAGTTGTTTCATCCACATTTAAGCTTCCCGCTATCTTGGCATATCTTAAATATGTGTCATAATCAACTTCAATAGGGTTAAGTTTTGTTAAATATAAATAAGGTTTTTCAAACACTATTTCATAGCTCATTGGAGCTCCGCTTGTGATCCAGGCTAAACGAGAAAGCCCAGCACCCATATCGATAACTTTGGTTTTTAATTCTCTGAAACCTGTGTCTGTTACCTCATATTGCATAAATACACAATTCCCTAATTCCAGTCCTCTAACAAAATATTCCATGCTAGGTCCAAAGTTTCCTCCACCAACCCATACATCCTCATGGAACACTATCTCATTTAACGGAATTTCTAGAACTTTGGTTAAATAACCTATGTCATGTTCTATGGCCTCGTTTTTCCAATAGAATAATTTATCCTTATTGAAGGCATGCTGACCTATCATAACAAAATTAGTATAGTGTCTTCCTGTTACACCTACATTATCTATGTCTGAAAATCTAATTGAAGGCTGTGGAACGATTAAGGGATTTGCAATAGGGTCCAATTCACCGCTTACCACATAGGGTTGAAAATCATTGATAGAAGCTATTGTGAAATATAAATCATCTCTCCAACGTGCAACTGTTGGAAAGGGTTTTATGGAAGTATGGCCTGTGGAAACAAAATACTGTTCTATTGCCTTCCATGTTTCAACGTATTTTCTTTTTTTACCTATTGGTTCTCCTATAAAGCTATAACCAACACAGGCAGGGTCTCCACAATAGTCCCTTTCCTCAACGCTCCAAAAATATCTACCACACTTTTTACATTGCTGCCTCTTGAAACCATATTCTTTAAAAATATCCAAATCATAGTGCTTTTTCCATTCTTTAGTATAAATCTTTTTGAGTTCTGATTTATCCATGCCTTAATTTATTGAGAGAATTATTTAAAAACATCGCAAGGTTTTTATTATATTCTCAATAAAGTAGGGTGTGAGACCGATAATTGAGAATGTTAAACACAAAAACATAAAAGGATTGGAAACACTGGCAAACAAGTATTTCAAGCAATTTCTATCTTATAATGATAGCGAGGCATTGGAAAAGGCAGTTATAGCAAAGGCTTTGTCCATGGCAAGAACATTGAATTACAAACCTTCTGAAATAGAGGAGCTTTTTGACAAAGACGAGGAAATAATATTGATAGCAAAGGAATATTTTTCCAAAATATTGCATGATTTAGGATTTACCTATGTTAGGATTTCCGAGATGCTAAAAATAGATATTTTTGACATAGTTAATAGGGTTAAAATAAAGGAGAGCGATAAAGAATTGCCTAAGGAAATCTATCTGGACCCAAGCGCTTTAGTATCCTTGGGAAAGATGTGCTTTTTAGATGTATTGGATTTCTTTTCCCAAGATATCACATTTAGGGGATGGTTGGAAAGCAGAGATATTAGAAGATTTGCTATAGAGCGAAGCAAGGTAAACTTTGTTGTTTTTGAGAATAAATCCTACGATCCTGTGTATTTTGTTGGAGGAAAGCCTGTTCATGTGTTTTCACAAAAAGAAATAGAATTTGTGGAAAAAGCCTCATTTTTGGTAACAAATGATGAAAGTTTATTGTGCTTAGATAGGTGTCCTAAGGAGAGGATAGAAAAAATGTTGAACAAGGCCGTTTTAATATACCCGGATGGTTTAGAGAGGATAAAATCTATTTTAGACAATACAACTATCATAACAGTGGGGGAATTCATTTCCATTGCTAAGAAGAGGGGTTTTGACGCTAAAATAGGAAATGAAACAATCCTTATTGACTAACGATTACCTTTATTTGGATTATAGGGAAAGAAAGCTCTTAGAACTGCTTAAAAACAAAACAAGGGTATTTGTTGGGAATTATCCAGTGGATGCCATTGTTAAAGGAATAGCTGTAGAGAGGAAAACAGGAAGGGACTTTGAAGCTTCCATAATCGATGATAGACTATTTCAACAATTGCAGGTCCTTAAAGAATACGATAAAAGGGTTTTGGTTGTAGAAGGTGACTTTGAAGGAAGACTTTCTCCCAAACATTATTATGGAGCTCTATCTAGTTTGGTTCAACATGGGATTTCTTTAATAAAAACCCAATCTATCCAAGAAACAGCCGAATTCTTGCTTTCCTTGATGAAGGAACATAAAGGAGAATCTAAAATTTATATTGCGGAAAAGAAAAGCAATCCTCAATTGGCAACATTGGCAGGTATTCCGGGTGTGGGAAAGAAAAGGGCACTAAAGCTCTTGGAACACTTTGGGACATTGAAAGGAGTATTTTCAAGCGATTTAGAGGACTTGAAAAAAGTATTAGGACCTAAGTTAGGAGAGAAGGTTTATAAGTTTATTAATACTAAATATGAGCATTGGTGATGAGCACCGGATTATCTGATTGGTGATGAGACTTTTGAGTGCTGACCCAAACAACTTTAAACCCCTCTCAGATAATAAAACCGTGTCTTTGCCTGAGGCTTTTATAAAAGATGTGGAAGTGCATTTGAGAAAAGGGTTGAGCGTTGAGCAGGCAAAAAAGCTTGCTGTTATCAAACATGGATTAAAAAGGGTTCCAAAGAATTCTGAAATATTGCCTTATCTAAGCGATGATTTGAAGAAATTATTGTTTAGAAAGCCTTCTAGAACACTGTCTGGTGTTGCACCTGTGGCCGTTATGGTAAGGCCTCAGGGATCCTGTAGATGGAAATGTAGGTATTGTCCTATCTCAAGCATAGCTCCAAAAAGCTACACAGGATATGAACCCAGTGCTTTAAGAGCAAGGAGCGTTAATTATGACCCTTATGAGCAGGTAAAAGCCCGTTTAATGCACTATGAAATACAACATCATAGAGCTCAAAAGCTTGATGTTATTATAATGGGCGGGACCTTTTTAGAAATGGAACAAGCTTATAAAAAATGGTTTGTGAAAAGCATTTACGATGCCGTTAATGATTATAGAGCCCCTAATTTGGAACAAGCTATCCTTTATAATGAAACAGCAAAAAGAAGAGTTGTTGGTTTAACTATTGAAACAAGACCCGATGTTTATGATATAGAAGAAATGCTTTCCTATGGTGCTACAAAGGTGGAACTGGGTGTTCAACATCCCGATGATAGAATATATGAATTGGTGGAACGAGGACATACTGTGGAAGATGTGGTAAGGGCAACAAGGGAATTAAAAAACGCGGGTTACAAAATTTTATATCATGTAATGCTAGGTCTTCCTGGAAGCAATCCTGAAAAAGATGTAAAAATGGTAAAGGAATTGTTTGAAAACCCTGATTTCAGGCCGGATATGTTGAAGATTTATCCTACGTTGGTTGTGCCAGGAGCTCCTCTATATTTGGATTATAAAAAAGGATTGTATAAACCTTATAGCGATGAAGAGGCTGCCGAGGTTATAGCCCAAGCGTTCCAATATATCCCCCATTATGTGAGAATACAAAGGGTTAATCGAGATATTCCAGGGCATAAGATAGAAGCGGGTGTTAAAAAAGCCAACATAAGGGAAATAGCCCAAAAGCTTGCCCAAAAGAAAGGAATTGACATAAATGAAATAAGGGCAAACGAGGCCGCAAGAAAAGGCCTTTTATCCTATAATCCAGAAGAGGCTAAGATGTTTGAAATAAAATACGAAGCTTCAGGTGGTTTGGAATATTTTCTATCTGTGGAAAAAGAGGATAAAAGTGTTCTATATGGATTTTTAAGGTTAAGAATTCCTAAGGAATGGTCTGTGGAAGAATTGGAAGGAAGGGCTATAATAAGGGAGATCCATGTATATGGGCCGGAGGCTCCTATAGGAGAAAAAGGTGTAATACAACATCGGGGAATAGGAAAGCAATTGATAAAAAGGGCTGAGGAGATAGCACAATCCCATGGTCTTAATATAAGCGTTATCTCGGGTGTGGGTGTTCGGGAATATTACAGGAAATTAGGATATGAGAAGGGTAAATATTATATGCTTAAAAATATTGTGTGATAAATTATGATATGAAGAGATTTTGGAAGGCATTGGTTGTCTCAGGAGCTTTAGTGTTTTCAGGAGCAAAGGCAAACATAAATGTTTCCCAGTTGTTGGCATATGAAACAAGTATGCCCGCCCAACAAATTCTTTCCCAAGAATATGAAAATGAATTGGGCAATCTGTTAGAACAACATTGTGGTGCATATAGGTCCTATTATCAATGTGTGAAACATGAGAGCCCCTTTGACCTTCTTCCATACCATAGGGCTAAATTTGCTTTAGAACTATTTTCCAATGGTTTTAATATGAAGGTAAAGGGTTCTGTTATTGTTGATAGATCATCCAAAAGAATGGCATATTGGGTAAAAGATGGAATTGTATACGTGTGGGAAGAAGGAAAAGATGTTGAGAAAATAGGAAAGGCCTCTGATTTGGGATATACTGAAGGAGAATTCACAATTTTTGTTCCAGACAAAACCAAAAAGTCAATGGAATTTGTGGGAAAGGCATTAGCGCGTAAATTAGGTTTTAATCCTAAGATGTTTAATGCTAAATTCTTATCTTCTTTAGGTAAATCTTATGTGGAACAAAGTGATGGAATATTTGGAACACCTTTGGCAAGCGTTTCATCAAAGGCAATAGCCTCTTTAACTCCTCCAAGTGTGCCTGGATCAAATGGAAGAACTGTGGGCGCATCTACAAGGATTGTGATAAAGTTCCCACCTAAAGAAGTTATTCAACAAATGATAGCAAGGGCAAAAGAAAAGGCCCGAAGAATGGCCGAGTGGAGAGGGGAGGTTTTGGAAAAGGTAAAAAACCTTCCAAAAGCCCCAAAAGTTCCTGTAAAAACAAAAAACATGAAACTAAATCTCTGGTAACCAGGGCACTTTCTTTATTTTTTCCATTAGTTCTTTGAACTCTGGAATTGTGAGCTGTTGTTTTTGGTCTGATAGGGCTTTTTCTGGGTTTGGATGGACTTCTACCATAATTCCATCCGCTCCAGCTACCTTTGCCGCTAGTGCCAATGGCAATATTAAGCTTCTCTTACCCGCAGCATGAGATGGATCCACAAAAATAGGGTAATTAGAGAGTTCCTTTATGGATGGAACAGCCGCCAAATCCAAAGTATTCCTAGTATATTTTTCAAACGTTCTTATTCCACGCTCCATTAGCCATATTTTATCATTACCTTCTAATTTTATGTATTCTGCAGCATAGAGCCATTCTTCATAGGTGGCACACATTCCCCTTTTTAACAACACAGGTTTGTCCTGTCTTCCAACCTCTTTAAGCAAAGGAAAGTTCTGCATGTTCCTTGCTCCGATTTGTAAAATATCTGCGTATTGTGAAACTAATTTAACGTCTCTTGGGTCCATTACCTCTGTTACAACAGGAAGGCCAACTTCATCTGCAACTTCTCTTAAAATCTTCAAACCTTCCTTTCCCAGTCCCTGAAAAGACCTTGGGTTTGTTCTAGGTTTGAAAGCTCCACCTCTTAGGATATGTCCTCCATATTGTTTAACTGCTTTTGCTACTTCTAATGTTTGCTCATAGGATTCTACGCTACAAGGACCTGCTATTATCTTGAAACCCATAAAGGTTTTTAATAGGCATCTAAATATAAAAGCCTATGATATTAAAGGCTGTTAAAGAAGGTAATTTAGCTTTGGTTAAAGAACTGTTGGAACAAGGCGAGGATGTTAATAAAAAGACTTATGAAGAGGAATTAACACCACTGCATATTGCTATCTTAAATAAAGATATTCCGATGATTTATTATCTTTTGGAACAAGGAGCAGATATAGAAGCAGAAGATATCGGTGGAAATAGGCCATTGCATTTGGCTGTTGCTTTGAATTTACCTGAAATAGTGGAACTTTTATTAAAGCAAGGAGCTGATGTTAACGCGAAGGCACGTTATGGAAGAACTCCCATAATGTTTTCTGTGGTTGACCCTTCATTGAAGCTTTATGATATGTTGATAAAATACGGGGCATCTCCTTTAGATAAAGACATAGAAGAAAGCACATTATTGCACTACGCGGCAACCAATTCCAACATTCCAATGATAAATCTTTTAGCGTCTCAAATAAATGTGAACAGCACAAATATTAAGGGAGAAACTCCTTTGCATTTTGCTGCATGGAAAGGAGATCTTGAAACAATAAATGCCCTTTTGGAGCAAGGAGCTAATTTAAACATTCCCAATAAAGAAGGATTATACCCTGTGGATTATGCTGCCTTAAGCAACCACTTAGATGTTGTAAAAGTTTTATTAGATAAAGGAGCAGAATTCTCAAAAAAAGATTATAATTTATTGCATCATGCTTCTGCCTTGGGTGATTTGGAGCTTGTTAAAAAGCTTGTTCCACTTGTTGATATAAATTCAAAAGATAAGGATTTGCTAACACCCTTGCATTATGCAATATGGAACAAACATATAAATGTTGCTAAATATCTATTAGAAAAGGGGGCTGACCCAGAGGCAAAGGACCTCTGGGGTCAAACTCCCAAAGACTATGCCAAACAAAAGAACCTAACTCTCTTCTGAAACCTCCATTTCAATTTCTCCTTCTGTCTCAATAGGTAGGGCAATGTTTAGGAATGGAATCATCATAGGTCTCTTATAAATCACTAAGACTCTTCCATCTCCTTTTGGAACTACTTTTACTATTTTTACCTGTCCTCCAAATCTTTCCCTCATCATTTGTTCCATCATGCCCATTTGAGGTCCCATAGCTCCTTGGCCTCCAATAGCTGCATGTTCTCTAGCCTCTCCTTTGCCCATCATTCCAGGGCCCATGCCTGGTCCCATTTCGCCTCTTTGTCCCATTTGTCCACGTGCTTCATATTCTACCTCTGCCTTATATTCTCCTTCATAGTTTGCCCTTCCGTGTCCGCCTGCTTTTATTTCAACTTCTCCTTCCATTGGTTGGATAGGTAATGGTTTTACTGGAGCTGGCTTGGAACAATTTTCTACCTTATCCACAGTTCTATTTACAAGGTCTGCTCTATAACAACCAGGGCCGTCTATTGTTATTTCAAAAGGCTTGTATCCAATAGCACCTATTAAAGCGCTTGTTACGTTTTTGTTTGTTCCCACTACTCTTCCATATTTTAGGTCCACTATGGTTTCTTGGTTTAGGAACCATACACTAGGTGCCCTTATCTTTACAGGAACTACTTCAACTATTACACCAACTCTCTTTGGAATCCTTAAAGTAGCGTTCCCTGCTAATATTACTTGAACAGGAGACCCTGCTGCTTTTACCACCTTCACTGTTTTTAGTTCCCCATTTATTTTTACTTTTACTTCGTAGATTGCCTTCATGTTTTTACAATAAATTAACTTTGGTTCTCCAACTATTTCCACATTTCCCAATTGTGCTATTATCACTCTAGCTATCATTTCTGAGCTTAGGCTAGGACATGCTGGTAATGTTATTTGTCCTTCTTCATGCATCTCTCCTTCACCAGATTGGTGCTCACTAATCTCTCCAGAGCCACTTTCTCCATGTTCTTCATTCATCATTCCAGGACCCATATCTTCATCCATCATTCCTTGTCCCATCATACCGCCCATCATTGCATAAGGTTGGGCCACTAACAATATTGCAAATACTAACCACAACATGGTTCTCACCAAACATTTTGCTGCGTGAACTATATTTAAATGCGATTTTGAACAAAAACAGCCTCTTAAGTTCGAAAACTTGAACAAACATTTTTAGTTTTTGTTTCAATATTAAAGCATGCGAGTGTTTGTTGGTTTTCCTGTTTCATTAAATGAAGAGATACGTTCCACCATTAACTACTACAAAAAGAGATTTCCTCAAATGAGGGTCCCACGGTTTTTCCACATTACCTTGAGCTTTTTAGGAGAGCAATACAATTTAGATTATATTGTGAATTATTTCAAAGATAAACAATATTTGGATGTCGAGCTAAAAGGAGTTAATGCTTTTCCATCTCTAAATAAAGCCAGGGTGCTTTGGATAGGTGCTAACTTTTCCTATAATATAATGGCACAATACAAGCTTCCGAAAAACGATATTTTCCATTTAACTATCGGAAGATTGAATTTTGTTTCTATAAAAGAAAACCCTTTCCAAGATACCTTTTATGGAAAATTCACGGTTAAAGAAATCTTCGTTTATAATTCGGACATTCCTGGAAAGAAATACTCTATTCTTGAGAAGGTGGCATTAAAGCCCGTCTAATCCTCATCTCCTCTATACCTGTTGTTTTTTTACCTATCAAAATAGTGTCATCTGAAACAACCATTGAAATGTTCAAAAATGGAACACCCATGTTGGCAGTTGTCCTTTCTCCAGATTTCCCCAAAAGCTCTTCCAATTCTTTAAGCTTTTCTTCAGGTGTTGCATAATGCACCAAAAATCCATATTTATTGGAAACAAGCACTGTTCCTATTGTTTTATATCCCAATAATTCATAGTCTAAAACTTCCTTTCCTGTGATTTCAAAAAGTTCCTTTTTCACCATTTTTTCCATGTTCGGATTGATCAAAATAACTTTATCTTCAATAACAATGTTGTTGGCAAGGGAGTTTTTCTTTGTCTTAATTGGGAAACTTTCCACTCCATATTCTTTTAAAGATTCTATTGTTTTCTTTTCCTCCTCTTCAATCGTAGAAGGATAAAGGAAAATGTCGTTTTTTAAAATATAATAATGTCCAATTAATTCTGACCTATAGGCGCTTAAATTCAATTGAACTTTATTCTCTAATTT
>WAPD01000090.1 GCA_015520875.1 Microcaldota archaeon | reverse complement strand
TATTAATCATAAATAAACCAGTACACAGACAACAATTAAAAATCCCTTACCGCATAATAATCTGGGAAAATGATAATCAAAATAGTTGAAGATAATATAAAATCCATACCAGAAAATGAGATTGCCATTTCTTTTTCAGGAGGTGTTGATAGCACATTATTAGCAGCCCTATCAAAAAAACACAAAAAAGTAACACTATACACCATAAACTATGAAGAAAAAGGAGAGGATTTGCAATATGCAAGAAAAGCAGCACAAGAGCTAAACTTACCCTTAGTAGAAGTAAAAATAACTAAAGAAGAGCTTTTCTCCAATTACCCCTATGCTTTAGAGCTTTCAAAAGGAGATGTGGTTAAAGCCCATGTGTTAGCTCCTTTAATCTCCTTAGTAAAAGCTGTTGAAGAACCTGCAATCCTTTTTGGAGCAGGAACAGAGGAAATCTTCATGGGCTACGATAGACACTACCACTTTCCCAAACAACAACTAAAACAAAAGCTTCGGGAAGAATACCAAGCATTAAAACATAATGAAATAGAAGCCCTTACAAAACTCTGTCAACAATATAATAAAAAAGCATACTTTCCATATTATGATGACAAACTTTTAGAATATGTTCAATCCTTTCCAGAAGAATTAATCGCCAAAGATACTGAAAGAAAGAAACACTTGCTAAGAGAAGCTGTTAAAGGTCTTGTCCCAGAATTTGTAAGAACAAGAAAAAAGAAAGCCCTTCAATATGGGACAAAAGTAGCTGATGCCCTAAAACGTTATCCAGCAGAACAGGCGTAAACTCCTCCTGTTTCTTCCTCCTCTGTTATATTCTCTTCTACAGGAGCACAAGCCCCAATATCGCTATCATTACTTTCCTTTATTTCCTCTGAGGTACTTTTCCCACCTATATCTACCTGAACAACACATCCTGCCAACAAAATAAAAACCAACAACCAAAACATCCTAACCACCTAACTAAACTGACAGGTATTAGGGTCAAAGCTCTTTCCTATCATAATACCTACTATACTAGGAATTAATATCAATAGAATTATACCTACAAAAGCACCCACTAATAAATTCTGAGCATATACCACAGCCCTGGCCCTAGGGTCTGCAGGTAACATCTGAGAAGCACCATATATAACAGATGCTAGCACTATCATAATAAAAGCAATATCTGTTACCAATCCATATAAAAAGTTACAAAAGTCCTCCAGTGTAGCCTTTAAACTTCCGGCATAAGTAATAACAAGAAGAAAAAGAAAAATTCCTCGTTTCATGGCCTAACCACACATATCTATGAGGTCCCAATCAGGTACTAAGGCCTGGATAATGTATGGGATTACATAAAATAGAATGGCTGCCACGATTGTAAAGATAATGCTGTGCCATGCCCACGATTGAGCTCTTGCCTTTATCTCCTGTGGTAACATTTGGGCAATACCATATATTACTGCTGCAAGCACAAATGCCGCTAGTAGAACCATTGGGAATATATCTTTAAGCATAGTTACTACTCCACATAGCAAATCCTGTAGCCTCATACTTAGGTCATCAAAGGCACTTGCCATGCTTAGAGCAAGGAATGCGAATACAAACAACGATTTCTTCATGTTTAAATTTGGGTAGAATATGTTTTTAAATGATTAAGTTAGACTTAACAACAACAAAACATTCATTATAAATCCTAATAATAAAATGGATAGAATAAAAGAAGCGCTAGAGCTTAACAATGTTAATAATTTAGAAGAGGATTCCGAACCCAGGATACTAACTTCATTCTCAACCCAATAATGCCTAAAATAGCCTTTTTTCCATTCTATATTTTTTAATTTCTCCTCTATTAAAAACAAATCCAAAGGTGATATCACAATTTCATTAATAATCCCAGCAACATCATTATTCTCATGAGAGTCTGTTGTAGTTATTATAGGAGTGATCCTGTATTTTTTAAATAACTTCCTTAAACTCTCTAAGCTCTCCTTTGAAATCCCGTTTCCATCTATGCTTACCAAAGCAATCTTCTGTTTATCATTCTTTAATAAAAGCACATTTATGCCATTTCCACCTATGCTAGGGTCCAATGACAATACCTTAAAATAGGCCATCTCTGCTTCTTTTGGCAAATTAGCCTTTAACCTCTTTACCAATTCCAAATATTCTCTAAATTCAGGAGAAGTAGGGGAAAAATATGTTATTTTCTCAGCTGAAGAATTATGCTCATCATAGAACACAGGGTTGCCAATAGTTCTATGAACATTAGACAATAGAATGGCTTCTCCTTCTGCTTTTACATCTTCTGTTACTTCAGGTTCTCTTGTTAAACCTATCAAACTAGCATCATCAAAATAGAGTACATGGGCCTTTGCGTTCTCATATTGGAACTTTTTATATGCAAATTTCAAAAATCCCTTAGACCCATGCTCTTTTTCCAATACAGATCTAGCCACATTTAATACATCTTCTTCGCTTGCCAAATCATAATCATGGTTGGTTAAAGAATGTAACACAATAACATTTCCTAAAACAGTTGAGAATAAATAAGGTGCCCTGCTACTGCCTATGGTTCCAAAAGGCCCAAAATGAAACCTGGGCACAACAATATAAACCTTTTTTTCCTTATCTCCCAAAACAAACACATCTGTTTTTACTTTTGTCTTAGTGCTTAGTTTCTCCAAAGCATTTTCCAATCTTTTGTCATCATAAAACCATTGGAAAAAGAATCCTGAAAACACTTCAACTAAAGAAACTCCAAAAATGCTTCTAATGGATTTGTCCAATGCAAAACTTATGCTAAAAATTACTAACAACCAAATAATCTCCGATAATAGAAAACCCTCTATTGCCTGCAGATTAGGGTAAAATGTCCAAATCCCTAGTAAAGTGGCCACAGTAAACACAAACAGACTTCTAAAGATTCCACCTAAGGTAAATCTAACTAATGTTAACAATAAAACAACATACATGGCAGGTAATATTACACCCACTCTAGAAACATTTGTAATCAACAACCCAATACCAAAACACAAAAAATATCCCCACAAAATCAATATTATTTTCTTAATATCTATCTTATCTTTTAGCAAAAAATACACCACAAGAAACAACACAGGCAATGAAAGCAGTAAATTAACATAATCTGCATAGAAAAACAACAACCCAAATAATGATAAACTCGTTATTATAATTACTTTATAATTTATGTTAATGCCCAAAATTTTGGTAATCTTAACAGCTGTAGATGCTGTCTCTTATACACATC
>WAPD01000089.1 GCA_015520875.1 Microcaldota archaeon | reverse complement strand
ATATATCTCTGATCAATACGGAAATCCATTACCAGCTGTTACAGGAGGTACTGATATTTATATAGCAGTCAATGTTTCTAATTTAGGAAATAGGGATGGATATGTATTGTTAAATGCGTCTTTGAACGGAAGTGAATTCTATGAAGGACAACCAGTAGGTACTTATAAATGTGAAGTGGGAAGAAAGCCATTTGGAGCATGGGTACCTGCTAATAACTCTACAATCGTGATTATGAGAAAAATACATTTGAAAGAATATAATACTTCTGTAAACCTCTCCTTGTCTGTAACTATCTATCCATTAATAACTGGTTATCCTGAAGACGTTAACCTATCAAATAATGAAGGAAAATCCTTCAATTTCACTGTAACCCCTTCCCCTCCAGAACTAGACTTTTACAACTCAACCAAGGTTGGAACCTATAATTATACATTGGTGCCTCACGGGATGGTCTACCCAAGATTTGGTAAGGTAAGCTGGGACGGATTTGAGAACATCTCGATAGATGTATGGAACTTAGGAGGTTCTACTGCTGTCACAAATCTTTCCATTTATGAAGATGTCTTTGCAGGAGGATATTATAATTATTCGCATGGAATTGCCTATTTACAATATAATGAAAGTGTATTGAACATTATCCAAACTAGAACACCTATTTTAAAGGTTCCAGTGGTATTACCTCCTGGAAAAACTCAATTAAATATCTCACTTAATTACACGCTTCCAAACACCACATCATTCCACAACTTGGTGCTCTACTTGGAACCTGTAGGACAAGAAGATAATATATCAAATGTTTACATTATTTCATATACACCACCTGATTTATCCCTTCTTCCTATTAGGTTGGATACTCATCCAATGCCTGAAGGTGTAACCACAGTAAAATTAAATCTATCTTGTTCTAGATTACTAAGTTCATATATAAGAGGAGATTACAGCGGTCCATTTTATGGTAGTCTAAGAGGAGGCAACTTCTATAACTTACTCCCAATTGATCACTTACCAGAAGATTCACCTGGATTTAATGTTACAGTTTACTTAAATGGGACACCTATCTATGTACATAATATCTCCAATAACTCATTATGTAGTGCAAAGAATACTGAAGAATTCTCATTTTTAATGTCCCTACCTGATTATCAAAACATTTCATTCTTAGCAGTAGCCGATAGTGGTAGAATAACTGGAGACCTAAAGATGGGCAACAACATCGTCAATAGAACATTAACAGCACCTAGATTTGCCAATTTCACAATTAATCTAAGCAATAATGTAATATATCCAGGTACTCTAAACAAATTAAACTTCACTGTTAATACAACAGATAACTGTGGCTATATGAACCACATTACAATCTATCTAATTGCAAATAATACAACATATCTCTTACATAGCGAAGGAGAATTCGCATCCGCCTACGGAGAGCCAGCTACCCATCATGTGTGCCCTGGTTATAATTATCTGGCAAATGTCCACATTCCAAACATTACAACAACAAATGCAACTATTGTAATGGAGGTGTTGTCAGGATATAAAGTAGAGACTCCTATCCCTGTCAATGGACACTCTTATATTAAACTACCATCGTATGATATGCTTTGGTATGAGCCATCTGTGTTGCCATTGAAAATAAATGGTGTACCATATTTAATAAACGAGAACTATCCACACGTCATTAACTTGCCTTCAGGAGTTACCCTTGATTTAAACCAACAAGCAACGCTATATTTATATAGAAAGAGTACTTACAATAAAACAGTACAAGTGCTTAACGTGAAGCCACTAGAGGTGGAGATCTCATGATTTGGGTTTTATTTATTGGATTATTGTTTGCTGCCCCTCCAATATCCAGTTATATGTCTCTAATCGATGTTCCAATATTGGATGTTAATGCAACCTATAATCAACCTTTATGTGCTATTTCCAATCAAACTGTGCCATACTATTCTAACTTATTTTACGATGGACGCTACGATAGAATAACCTTTGTAACATTAACTCCTGAGTGGTGTTCTTTAGTTAACGATGTTTATTTATTAAGATTAAATCCATCTCCTTCTTTGGCATTGTATTTTGCTGTCTCTGGAGCTCCTGAGAATTTTTGTGTAAGGTTTCAAAATACATCTGTGATTTGTTCTAGTTCCAATCTGAGTGTGGGTTCCTATAATATATCTTCCATAATAATCCCAGATTATGATGGTTCTACAATAAAGATAGAAACAAACGGTTCTGGATACTTGTATTGGAACGATTTCAATGGATATCAATACTTGGGTAACTGTACTGTGAAACCTTCTTCATTGAACACTTCATTCAACCAAATTCCTTATGGAAATGAAACAAATTTATTGTTTTATATATTAGCAAGGTTTACAGAGTCTCCGTTTACCTATATCGTTCAAACAAATCCTAATGTAAATCTCCTAGGTTACTGTAGAGACATTGTTGTTGTTAATACTGAATTAAACCTCTCAGACCCTGTGGACAACTTATTAGTACTAAGCGATTATAATAGGAATTTCTATAAATTTGACAATGGATTAACAGTATTGGCCTTGAATAATTCCTACACTTTAACTTCCCATTCTTTGTATAAACCAGAGTTTTATTTACCTTCAGAAGCTATGTTAGATAGTATTAATTATACTTCTCCTGAAATAGCTCTTGGATTTTTGGGAGTTGCAACAGCTTATGTAAAAGCAAAAGGCAATTATAACATAGAGGAGTTGAAGGCTGTTATGGTTGCTGGTACATCTAGGAATTGTACCTCTTTGGGTTGTGGAATGCCCAATGCAACTAATTCTCTAACCTATTTTGCTCAATCCCTCTATTTACACCCTAAAACAAAGACTTCTTTGTTTTTTGAGGTTACCGACGGAGACTTTCTTTTGTATAGTCCTATTAATCATAGTATAACTTGGGAAGCTCCAAATACCACTTCTTATATTAATTTGCATTCGTCATTCTTCTCACAAACTGGCAACATGACATTAAATGTCACTTCTAATCTATCCGACTATGTCCTTGTTAGTTTGGCTTATAAAAGCTCTAACAACTTGAGCGCAATTGTTTCTAATAGGACACTTTACAAAGGATACTGGGAGCAAATTGTTTTATCTTTAAAGAATAACAACCCAACGTTACCATTCCATATTGAAGGAATTGCTGTAGAACTATGGAATAGTAGTGGTAAAGTTGTGGATTTATATGACGATGTTTTAGATTTGTGGATAAAGCCTAATTCTAGATATATTTTACCTTTGAAATTTTATATCCCAAACGATGTTCCAGACGGCTATCTCAAAGTACAATTGTTTAATGATTACATACTAGAAGGTCTTCCTATCTGGCAATATGGTAGTGAGCCTCTGGCTTTAAATAATACTTCTGTTCCACTATCTAATTTAACTTCATTTAGTGCATATAAATTAGATATCCCATTCCAAGGTTTTATGGACTTACCTTCTCAAGTCTATGTAGATTTAGATGTTTTAACAAAGGAGTCTTGTTATTTAACAGATGAAGTAGGAAACCCATTAACTTCAGGTTTAATTGAAAATACCTCTCGTTTAATATTGCTATGTGAAAACAGAACGCTTGTAAAACCTGTAAGGCTCTTCTTTACCTACACATTCACCTTCAAAAATGTAACTTCTCCTTCAAGTCCCCCTATTGAAATTTCCTTGAACACTACTGAGTTAAAGAGAAATGAAATGAATGCCCTTAGGTTCTCTATAATAAACAGACAGTTGACATCTTTGCGTTTCAACGCTCTAAAATTGATTTTAAACAATTCTAGTGAGAGATTTGAATTCGGTCTGGGTAATGACATGGAAGTCTACCCAGGCGAACACAAATATGTTGTTCCAATGTTCTTGCCAGATGTTCCTTATACTAATTTTTCAGTTGTTATCTATAGAGAAGATATAAGTGAAGTGGCCGGAAAAGGTAGTGTATATGAATCTAATTACAATGATTATTTACCTGTCCAAAGGGTCCAATTTGGAATTACTCAATTTAAGTCTCTATGGAAAGATAATATTACAAAGTCGTTTGCAGTGGCTGTAAAAAGGCCAAGTACTTTATGTTACTATCGATATGATGAATTCCCAGGCGGTACTGTTAATTTAACCTTAAACAATAACACCATCGAATATCGAGGAGTGTTCTACTCATGTGGAACTTATAGTGTTTACTATAGTGCCGATTATTCTAATTTTTATAGTCTAGACATCAAAGATGGTTATAATTTCCTTTCCTACTATATCTCACCAGATTATAGACGTATCTTTAGCTCTTATGCAGATAAAATCAGATTTTTGAAGGGAATAAAATTCAAGTTAGGTTATGAATATAGTTCCAATAGATTAGGTTCTATAGTGAATGGAACAACTCCTAGCATAGGATCTTTAATGGAATACAACATTACAACAAATGCCCAATTAGCAGAAGGCTATTTGAACAAGCTTTATATCAATGTAACAAGCCATATGGAGCAACCCATAGAACTTGCTTACGTTGATGTAAGGATGGGCGACAAGTGGCTAGGAGGAAAACGTTACAATAGATTTATCTTACCAAATGAGACGTTCTCGGATTATATCACCCTTTATGGTATTAATCAAAATGTCTCCAATTTAACAATTGACTATGTGTTTGCTTATGAAACAGAGCCTTTGGTGTTCAAAAAACCTATTCCTACTTACATCGGTGTTTGTGACGGTTTATTTGGCCCTACTCCTTGTGTAAAAGAAGACTTGAACTATGTAAAAGAGGCTAGAAAGTACAACTTCTCAATGGAAGATTGGTTCTCAGGTGTAAGTTCTTCCGGAGAAAACCGCTATATTTATAGAATCCCAATCTATATTCCGTCTTATTTAAGGGCATTGGCAATTTATACTTCTGGAGTTGAAGATATGTATTATGCATCTCCATCTACAGATCCTGTGTTAATAATAAGACCTGTTGAAAATCACTACTCTGTTGTTTCACCACACCTCTTACGTTCAGGACCCGCCATATTATCTACTACTACAAAAACACCAGCACCAAAGCTACGCATTAAATATTACATCAATTTCTCAAAGACATTAAATGTTTCAAATCCTGGTATCTTAGATGTGTTGCCAACCACCCTCTATTATTATAGGTTCCAAGACCAAATATACTTAAAATTCGTTAACAACAATCCTTTCCCTCTTAGAGTTTACTTCCTACAAACAGAAGGTGATGTTTCCCATAAGATCCCAAGATATGTGGATTATGTAACAGCACCAGGTAAAGGAAACAGCACCTACTACTTTAAGCCCATTAACACAACCCCCAATGGATATAAAGAGCTTTTATCGTTTAATTCTCCTTATAGAAGAACATTGATAACTCATTTGGGAAGAAGAGTGGCCCACTATGCAAATTCCTACACTAATCTAACCTTATCATTTTACCTACTCAACTATAGTGGTGTTGTGTTCCAAGGAGGTATGTCCAAAGATTTCAATGGAACACTTTATTTAAACAACATTACAATTCCTATTTCTTTATCTCATTTAACATGGAGAAACGGTTCCGATTATTTAATTTTCATCCCACGATATGAAACACCAACCACTCTAATTGGAGACTTTATTCTATTTACAAATGAATCTGATGCAATGATAAACTCAACAACTGGGTCCTTTTTTGTATTTGATTCCAATTGTAGCGTTGTTCTATCTTCAGACATATGTTCTGGAACCTTGCCTTCCATCTCCCAACAAAACGTAGAAGCATATTACCTAGAAAAGGACGTTTCCACTCCTTATAGCTGGAGAAGGGGCCTTGGAGATATTACCAGAGTTTCAAGGGAAGAAAGTGATATCTCTTACTGGCCTATGGAAAGAATGGCGAAGGGAAATTATCTTTATGCACTAAGGCTTTACATCCCAACCAACCTCTATCAAATTTATCTACCTGCTGCTAGTGAAATTTATATTAACGGAAACCCTGTCAATAGTTCCCAATTGATAACTCTATTAACTTACGGAGACAATAATAATATTGTTTATAGCAGTAATGCCTCAAACCCATATGCTGTCCCAATTTTAATTTATGGTTTACCAACCATCTATTCTTCCTTTAATGTAAGAAACTTATCCATCTACCCTGGAGGTTATCGATATGTTGGAACACCTCGGAATATTTCACTAATGTTTAATGTTACCAATAACGGAAACTACCGAGAAACCATTTTAGTTGTTACAAATCTAACTGCAACACCTTCTAATTTCACGTTAGAGGAATTGGAATCCAAAACCTTTAACATTTCAATTCCAACATTACCTGCTGGTGATTACTTATTCTTGGTAAATGTAACTACCATCGATAATAACATAACCTTTACAATCCCAATCATATTGAATTTAAGTGAAGACTTTTATTATTTCGATGCAAGTGCCTCTCCTGATTTCTATAATTTAACGGTTCCAGATAATGCTTCAGGTTATCTTTACATCACATCCAATTCTTCTAAAACAATAACAATAGATATTGCCCCTAGTTCTTCTGGAGTTTTCATTGTTCCAAATGTTACAGTAGCTCCAAACACAACAATAGCCGTTCCATTTAACCTATCTTCAATTTATATAAAAGATAGCAAAAACATTACATTTACCTTAACCTCCAATAACATAACAACAAATGCTACAATTGAAGTTCTAATAAACGTTCCAATTTCAAATACTTCTGTAATATTCAACATAAGTGTTAATCAATCCATATTCAACGTGGAAAGGCCAAACACAACAAGCGGCTATCTTTACATAACTTCAAACAGTTCTCAAACATTAACTTATAGCCTTTATACAGATAACCCAGCTTTATTCTTGCCTCCTTACGTTGTTATCGCTCCCAATAGCACCGCAATCGTTTTATTCAACATAAGTTCCTTATTCTTGAACAGCCCTTCAAATGCAACAATCTTTGTAACTGCTAAGAACATTACCAAAAACATTACCATTTTCATAAACATCTCATTACCACTCGGAATCATTTCAGGAAATTACACCACAATTCCAAACCAACTTCGCCTTGTATTGGATAAAAATATTGCTTGTATTAATGAAACAGTAAATGCTTATGTGTATGATGGTTATGGAAATTATGTGGATGGAGCAGAGGTTGTTACATCTCTTGGAACATATACAGCTCAAGAAGGACATGCTTCATTATCCTTCGATAGGGAGGGGAAATTCTATGTAAAGGCAAGGATGGACGGTTATAAACAATCTAGAACCCAATATGTCCTAGTTCAAGATTGTAATATTCAAGGACTAGTCCAAGGTGAATTGATCTTACAAGGTAATGGAACAATTGAAAATCCTCAATCTAACGTTTCAATTATACTGGAACAATATGAGGTTGTTCCAAGTCTATTAAATTACACAATAGAGGCTCCTGACCAAGTTATTGTTAACACATCCGCATTTGTCAGAGTATTAGACAACAACGGACATCCATATGTTGGTAGGATTATTGTTATTTCACCTTCTAACCAAACCTATTATTACACAACAGACAGTAGGGGGTACGCCCTTGTTTACTATCCAGAATCTGGTAATTACACATATTACCTATTAAAGGATGGAAAGCTTTATAAGGGGCCTAAAACAAAAGCCCACTTCACATTACAACAATCTTTCGTTGCAGTACGAACGCTTCCATTGTGGCCTCTATGGTTGTTAGCTTTAATGTTATTAGCATGGTTTGTGGCAAAGGTAGAAATCCTATTAAGGAGAGATGGAAAGCTTATTGGAAGAGTTACCAATGTCCTGGGAATGCCTATCAAAGATGCTACTGTGACCATAAAAGCAGGGGATAAAACAATAACCGCAAAAACAGATAACAACGGATTATTCAAGGCATCTGTGGGTGTTGCTAAAGCCCATATTAGTGTGAAATGGAAACTAACTATTGGAACAACGGTTTCTGAACATGAAAAGATGGATTAGTATTTTTATTTTATTGGCTGGCTGCCTAAATTCTAATACAGTAGTAAATGAAACAAAAACAGCTCAATTCACATTGGCATTGTTTTTAAAAGAGGCCCAGGCCCGAGGGTTGCCCATAATGTGCAATTCCACTAATTTCGACTATTATATCTCAGAAAACTATAGTTTAATCTTTACAGATAATGTCACCTTTCTTATCCTGAATGGAACTTATCTCTATAATGGAACATGTTTTAAGCCCACCAATATTTCCATAAATGTTAATTATACTTATTTCCCAGAATTACCCTATCAATGCGAGGTCTCAGAACCTCTAAACATAACTCTTTGCTAAATAAAAGGCCACAAACCCTAATAAACTAAGCATAAAATACCATATTACCTTGCTCTTTTGAACCATGTTTAATAAAGTGTATGTAAGGCCGGTTGCTATAAATATAAATGGAACAATGTATTCGATGTTTACTTTGAACAATTTATAGAAAATGCTAACCATAGCTCCTAAAATAATGGGAACAATGATGGCACCTATTATTAGCGTGTATTTATGAACCATAAACATAGATGCAATATCTTTTTTAGCCGTTATATATTGAAAAAGGGCTTCGGCCCATTCCGCCAGTTTTTCTCCCAAACCAGAACCTGTATAGTAGCTAAACTTAATAATGGAAACAAATCTTTTAAACAATGGAGAATCTATACTTTCCAAAAATCTAAAAATATCTGAAGGATTTTGATTGTTTTTTAAAACCGATAGAACATGCTCACTTATCTCTTTGAACGCTTTCAAATTTCCTTTTTTAAGCTGTTCAAAGAATTCCTCTAAATCAAACCTGGGAAAGGCACTTAACATCAAAAGTGCTTCTGGAACCTCTTCTTCCAATTCTTTATATGGAACAGGGTTTCTTAGTGCCCATACTATGGTTCCCAAAACCAATATACCTGATAATATCATTAATTGCTCTAGATTAAGTTCTAAAAGCAGAGAAGTATATGCTAGCAAAGCCCCAATTAGCAACATCTTTATATCCAATGTTGGGTTGGTAAAGGAGGTCTCTGGAAATGTTAAATATGTAGCTAACAAAAATATTATCCCTATCATCGGGAATATAATAAAGAGAGATTGGGTAAGCATGTTTAAATCGGGCTTTTGCTGCATTATCAAAGGCAGTGCCATTACCAACAATACAATAAAAACAGGCACAATAACATTAAATGCAATAAAAAATTGGGAAATTATCGATAATTTATTTCCAAATTCTTTCAATAAATAAATTTGTTCTTTTAAAAGCTCCCGTCCTAATTGTTTTAACTCACTTCCACTACCTGTTTCAATAGCCGCAATTATCTGGGTGAATGCTCTTTTTATGGTTGCATTTTCATATCTCTGTATAATGGAAAGTAGAATAGAAGTTAGACTTTCATTTTTCTCCAACCTATCTAACGATTTCCTTAAAACTTCTTCAAGCTTCCCAGTATTTTTAGATGCTAACTCTATACTTTCTATCAATGGAATTCCCATGTTTAACAGGGATCCTAAATCTATCAAAAACAAAGGCAGTTGAGCTAGAATGGATTGCTCCTCTTGTTTCTTTAACATATAAGGGTATATCAACAAAATCAAAAACACGAAAATCCCTATATATGGAACACCTACAAAATACCCTACAATGCTCAATAGAATAAATAGGAAAAATCCAAATGTTAAATAGCGGCTTGCACTTGTTGGAAGTTCCAATTGTTCAAATAGTTCCTGGAGCTTTTGATGCTGTATCAATGGGGGAAATTTTTTTACTAAATTCCAAAACATTCTTTTTGATATAAATGGAACTCTTCTTTAAACTTTCCTTTGAATCTCTTTATCGTTTCTTTACGTTTTTTAAATAATTCTGAGATCTTATCTTCACT
>WAPD01000088.1 GCA_015520875.1 Microcaldota archaeon | reverse complement strand
GTTATAGAAAGAAAAGAATTCGGACATCCTGACACAATTTCCGATTATTTGGCAGAAGAAGCTAGCATCTTTCTTTCCAAGCAATATTTGAAAGATTATGGATATATTTTGCACCATAATGTGGATAAAGCATTGTTGGTGGGTGGAGAAACAGAAGTGGATTTTGGAACTGGGAAAATGCTAAAGCCCATTAAATTCTATTTAGCAGGCAGGGCCCAAAAGATAGAAGATTATCAAGATGAGCTAATAGAATACCTTTATGAAAAATTATTTGAGATATTGCCCCATATTAAAAGAGAGCAATTTCAAATTCTATTGGACATAAGAAAGGGCAGTGAAGCATTAATCGGCACAGTTGAGCAAAAAGTTCCATTGGCAAATGATACAAGCTTTGGTGTTGGGTTCTATCCTTGGACAGAAGCCGAGAATACTACATATCAAATCGCAAGATTTCTTTATGAAAACTCTTTAAAGGACAATAGATTTGGGCAAGATATTAAGGTAATGATGTTTAACGATGGAACGAAAAAAGAAGTAACAATAGCCCAAGCATTCATTTCCCTTAATATCAATTCTTGGGAAGAGTATCAAGAATTGAAGGATAGAACTATTCAAGAAATAACAGATAGATTTGGTGTTGTGCCAAAGATAAACACAGCGGATAATTCAGGCCCTTATTTAACATTAACTGGAACATCTGCAGAAGCAGGAGACGATGGGCAGGTTGGCAGGGGAAATAGGATAAACGGTCTAATAACACCTATGAGAAAGATGACTTTAGAGGCTGCAGCCGGTAAAAACCCATGGTCCCATGTTGGGAAAACCTACCAATTGCTCTCCCAATTAATAGCTAAAGATATTTTCAATGAGCTGGGAATTGCAAACGAGGTAGTTTTGGTTAGCAAGATAGGGCAGCCTGTTACCAATCCCAAAGCAATATACATAGCATTAGAAAAAGAAGCAGATAAAGGAAAAATAGAAGAAATTGTGAAAAAGCATTTGGAAAGTGCACCAAAGCTCTATGAAAGGCTTTTAACAAGGGAGTTTAAAGTTGTTGTTTAAATATAGATAATGGTGTTTGTGTTTTTATTATTTGGTGGGTAGCCAAACACAAAAACACCTTTTTCTATGCTTAGTTTCTTTTTTATCTCTTCAAATTTTTGGAATACAGGTTCATATTTGCAATACTTTGGATAGGTTGCATAGAATAGATTAATGTATTTAATTAAGGGTTTATTGGGAGTTATCACATAGATTGGGTTTTTAGGATGTAATCGGGAAAGTTTCTTAGGTGTTGTTCCAAACATAGTTGGTGCAACAATAGGTGCATTGAATTCATTTGAGATTTCTATAGCGGATTTTGAAATAGTGTCTTTGAAATCCTGCTTTTCCCCAAATATAGGGTCAATATCCTCTTCTGCCTTTAACAATATTCTATGCATCAAGGAAACAGTCTCTATAGGATATTTTCCTATTGCTGTCTCCTCAGATAACATAACAGCATCTGTGCCATTTATTGCTGCATTATAAACATCAATTATTTCTGAACGCTTTGGGAAAGGGCTTTCTACCATTGAGGAAAGCATTTGAGTTGCAACAATAGAAGGTTTCAAATGGTACTTTGCTAAATAAATTATCTTTTTTTGAACTTGGGGAACCTCTTCTTCAGGAATAGACAAAGCTAAATCTCCTCTTGCAACCATCACTCCATCGGAAATAGAAACAATTTGGGGTAAATGGAACAGAGCAGTTGCTGTTTCTATTTTTGCTATCACAGGCAATTGGGTTAGGGATTTTAATTCCCTAACATCGTCAGGAGTTCTTACAAAGCTTTGGGCTATAACATCAAACCCTGCTTTGTTAATAAATTCCAGGTCCTTTTTATCGTTCTCTGTTATGGAGGGCAGGGGATAATCTTTCCCCCTTACAATGATGGATTTTTTTGGTTTTATTGTTCCATGGTTGAGAGCTTTTAGTTTTCCGTTTAAAAATTTAAATATAACCTTACCGTCATCCACCAAAACCAGGTCTCCATCTTCTAAAACAGAGACCAAAGCGTCCATTGGTTGAGGTTCCAAATATTCTATATCGTATTCTTTTCCTTTCTCTATTGTTAGAGGTTCTTTGTTGTGGGTTCTTACCTCAGGTCCTTTTGTATCTGCTAACAAAGTAATGGGTTTTTTAAGCTCTTGTTCCACCTCTCTTAACAATTTTATCCTTGTCTCTCGTTCTTCATTTGTTCCGTGGGAAAAGTTAAACCTAGCAACATTTGCATATGTGAAAACCTGTTTCATAGTTTCAAAATCATCCAAAGAAGGTCCAACAGTTGCAACAATCTTAGTTTTTCTCATGGGTTTCCATTTAAGGAAAAAGAATAAAAAGGATAATATTGAATAAACGTCGATAATTAAATTTTTATATATCCTTTAACCCTAATGTCCTTTTTCTCCACAGTTATATCAGGTAAAGAAATGCGGCCTTGTTTATTTGTTATATATGGGTCCTTTTCATCCAGTATATAAACCTTGGCCTTTTTTATAGGGGTGTTCCAAAGCGTTCTTACATTAACAATAGTTCCAAGCTCTGTATGTTCCACTGAAACTACAGCTACCCTTAATATAATAAAGAAAAATAGTAATAAAGGTATTATTATAAAGTAGAGTGGGAGATAAGATGGAGCAAAAGACCCTATTTCTGGATTACTTTCTATTCTATCCCGTGTGATATTCCTTATAGGAGGCTGTTTTTCCCTATATTTTTCTTCCAACTTTTTAGTGATATTGGAAACATTAAGAGTTTGATTTATAGTCAGATTTTGGGAGGTATTTCCGTTAGATCCATTGTTGGTTATGTTAAAACTTGTTGTGTTATTTGTTCCATTTAAGGAAACGTTTGATGAGTTGTTAGTTAGATTTTGAGATATATTTGATGTGTTGTTAGTAATGTTTAATGTCCCGTTTGTGAGATTTTGAGT
>WAPD01000087.1 GCA_015520875.1 Microcaldota archaeon | reverse complement strand
ATAATTGTCCCACTCTTTTCCATATTGGTCTCTTAGCTTTCTTCAGCATCTCTATTGTCTTCTTTAAGTATATGTTCTCAGGTCCGCGCCTCATAACAATCAACTTATTTTATTGGAGATATGTATTTAAAGGTATGGTAAAAAGGCCTTTATTCCTTCTTTAAACGGTGTTATCTTCCAACCTCTATTTAATGATTTTTCCACATTAAAAGACCTATCCAAGATTAATGGCACTATTTTTTCCTTTAGCAAAAGTTTCCCCAATGGAACTGGGACCTTTATTGGAGGTTTTTTGATACCAAGAACCTCTTTAACATCGTTTATTATTTCCAACATTTTATAACCTGGGCTTGATACTATGTAAGTTCCTTTTAATGGGAGTTTTGAAAATTCTACAACATCCCGTGCATATGTAAATGGAACTCTAACGTTTTTGAAATAGAAGGGCCACACTTTCCAAAGCTTTAGCATTTTTATATAGATGGAATAATATTCCCCATAAATGGTACCAATGCGTGCTATCACATGATTTTTATGTGTTTCTCTTATAATGTGTTCGGCATAGAGTTTTGTTAAACCATACAGGTCATTAGGTTCTGATTCTGTGTTTTCATCTACATTTTCTAAATCCCTTCTTCCATAAACTGCTATTGTAGAAGCAAAGAATAATTTTTGCTTATCTAATGCATTAACCAAATTCTCTGTAACTTTGACATTTGCTTTAAATAAATCTTTTCCAAAGATTTTCCCTGCCAGATGTATCACATAATCAACATCCTTTAATTTCTTTCTTAGGTCTTCGGTTTCGTAAGTGCAGTTTTTTCTTGAAAGCAAGAGAGCATCTGGAAATTCCTCTTTAAAATACCTTGCCAATGTCCCAGAGGCCCCTGTTATAGCTATCTTCACCCTTTTATTTCCCACCCTGGATTTTAAAAATTGCCCGTAAATGCGTGCGTAGATTTTTATATAGTAAATTAATATAATTGCTATGGAGCTTGAGTGGTCTAAAAAGAAGTTATTGGATTTAGTTAAAAAAGCCTATTTTGGGGAACTTATGCTTCCTGATTTTCAAAGAAATTTTGTATGGACAAGAAACGATATAGAGGAGCTAATTTCTTCATTATTAGAAAAAATGTTTATTGGAACTTTTTTGATCCAAAGAGTTAATCCCAATAACATTCCATTTAAAATAATCCCCATCGAAGGAGTTACCAAGATAAATAAGGACTTCACACCAGAGCCTGAGATCCTTGTTTTAGATGGACAGCAAAGGTTAACATCTTTATTTTACGCATTATATTCCCCCAATATTCCTTTGAGAAATACTGCCCATCCCTATGCCTTTTTCCTAGATTTGGAAAAATTGGCAAAAGATGATGTAGAAGAAGGCGTTTTTAGTTGGTCTAAGGAATGGAGGGAATATAAACTGTTGTTAAACGAAGCTGGCAATTACGATCTATCGAAACTGAAGGAACATAAACTTATTCCTCTAAGTTTCCTATCTAATGAATCGGAATTCTGGCGATTATGGTACAAAGAATTTACTGATTTATTTGATAGCAATAACTTGAATAAAATAGAGAGATATTTGAAGAATATTACAGATTATCAGGTGCATGTTTTAAGTATCCCTTTAACAGAGAAACCAGAAGATATTGCCATTTTGTTTGAGCGCATTAATCGTACCGGTGTTAGATTATCGGTTTTTGATCTATTGACTGCTCGTATGTATAAATTCATTAATCTAAGAATGGAGTGGGAGAATGCATTTGAGGAAAACTATTGGATAAGGAAAATGGCAAAGGACAATAAAAAGAATACAAAAGTTCCATATTATGTGGTTCAAGGATTGGCGTTGAGTAATGGAATGAGCATAAAAGCTAGGGAAATGATTAAAATCGATTCAACAATTCTAAATAAAGAAACTTGGGATAAAGCAATTTCTGTGTTGGAGAATAAAGTGTTGAAAAGGTTGTTTGATGTTTCAGAATATGGAATTGCCAGTTATAGATGGTTTCCTTATCCTTCAATTATTTCGGTATGGGTGGCTTTGTTCCTTAAGTCTGAAGAGCTTAACATAGATATAGATAAGATAAATCGTTGGTACTGGAGCGTTATTTTCACAGAGAGATACTCGAGTTCCACGGAAACAAAACAATCTAGGGATTTTAAAGAATTGTTAACTTGGTTTGAAGAACCTAAATTGCCAGAGGCGGTGAAGCATGCTATTGAGAGTTTAAAGGTAATGAAATTAAATACAAAGCATGGCGGCAGTTCCATCTATAAAGGTGTTTTCAATCTTTTGTTCAGGAATGGAGCCCGTGATTTCTATGAAAAAGATGGGATTAACTATTCATTGGAACAATTGGATGACCATCACATATTTCCTAGAAGGTTCTTAGAGAAAAAAGGAGTTAATGTTGAAAAGGATATTATATTAAATCGTACTTTAATTTTATCAAGCACCAATAGAAGGATTAGTGGAAGAGCTCCGGCTACTTATATTCAAAAAATGGTTGAAATACATGACAGTGAAGAGGACGTTAAAAGAGTGCTTCGAAAACACTTTATCAATGGAGAAATGTTTGAAATTCTTATGGATGTGACAGAAGACTTAACTTCAGAAGAGGTAAAAGAGAAATTTGATAGATTTATCTCTTTAAGAGAGGTTTTAATAAAGGGAGAGATAGGGCGTTTAATTATGGGGCCTTCTTTAGATGCTTTTTAGTCCAAAGTTTCCCAGCTCTTTAATTTTTTACAATATTTGGGAGATAGTAAATCGCATCCACCTAACAAAAGCCTTAAATAAGATTTACTAGGCTTTAAACCTTCTCTAGTTTTATCAGGTTGGGCAATATAAACAATAGCTTCCCCCTTTTTATCTCCTACATTTACCTTAACTTTGATTCTTGTATAATGGGTAGGGTATCCTTCATAAACATCCAATCTCTTCAAACCTTCTTCATTTATTAAATAAAGAATCCCCTCAACCACAGATTTTTCATCCTTTTCAATATTTGCATAACCCTCTCTTGGGTTCCTTGAAGCGGTTTTATTAAATGTTAATCTCCATCCCTTTAAAATAGCATGCTCCCGTTTCAAAAATTTCACGCCCCTTCTCTTTATCCAATTTTCATCCATGTTAGAACCATATGC
>WAPD01000086.1 GCA_015520875.1 Microcaldota archaeon | reverse complement strand
AATAATAACAATACAATATCAGAAGCTTGCTTGGGATACGTTTGAACCTATTGGAGATTTAGTTATTTTAAAGGAGTGGCAATCCTCTGAAAGAGCTATTTTGGAATGGTTTTATAGGAGATTTTTTTACAGAAGGGATATTTGGGAATTTGTGCCAGTTGGTTTTAATTTAAAATATGAATGGAATATGTTAAGGGAGAAATTCCGGCAATATGGATTTAGGTTAGATGGCTACCACTGGAGACCCGATATAGATATAAAACATGTGGTGGTTCTATTGAATGGTGGTAGATTTAAGGGAAGTAGCTTGGATAGGTTTAGTAAAAAAAGCTATAATGGAAGCTATGTCAGAGAATGGTATAGAAATGGAAACTATAGAAAAATAGAAGAATATATTGAAGAGGAGGCAGAGGCTTTTTTAGAGCTGTTAAGAAAAGTTACATTTCATTTAAGGAAACTCTGAGTACCTAAGAGTAAAACTAGGCAAATGGGTTCTATCTATAAACATACTGTAATTGTAATAGAGCCTTGCTGAAACATAGTTTACGGCCCTTAATGCCCATAATAGCATTTCTTCTTTGGGAACAGCTGAGAATATTGCTTTAACTTGAATTGAATCTTTCTCTAGAGAGACAATTATTGGAAAAGGAAATTTGGTAGAACGTTAGGAGATTGGTAGAATCTATAAGTGCTGAAATTCAATTGTTTTAAGAGGGTGCCATTTTGTTCCTTAAAATAACCTATCTTAGGGTAATCTGGAGAGCCGTGATGTTTTAGATGTTGAGAGTCTCTAAGAATGTGTTTCAATATTTTGGAGAGGCTATCTGATGTGATAGGATGTCTTGATTTTAATGGGACTTTAACGCGATACATGTAATTTTTTCCATCTTGTACTCTGGTAAAAGCAGTGTGTGGTAATGGAACTCTTGAATGGTTCTCGCTATCTCTTAGATGTTTACTTACATCGTAATGGTAAGAGGGCGGAAGTGCTGCATATGTTGGTGGTGTGTAATAAGTTTCTGACTTAAACATGTTACCAAGTCACCAATCTATAGGTGTCCAATGCGCCTTTCACCTTAGCAAGATAATGTAAAGCGGCTACTGCACGATTTACATTTTCCACCAACTTTATTATATTGGAATATTCAACCTCATGGGTGGTAGCAGAGACAATAATTGCATCTTTAGTCATGTTGACACGCATTGGGAAAGGTTCTGTTATGGTAAATCGGGGTTGTTTAGAGTTTCTTTTTGCAAGATAGACTTTTGTGTTTAGGAGGTCTCTTAGTACTTTGCGGACATCTGTTGGTTTAAGGTTAGGTCCAGTTTTAAGAGGGACTTTTGCTTGGTACTTGGCCCAGCTAGTTTCTTCATTGGAAGCAATAACTAGTGATGTCAAAGGAACTGGAAGCCTTTTCATATTTACCCTATCTCTGATCGCTCTTCCAAAGTCGTACTCTGAAGGTAGATTTTTTGTGGTTGGTGGCAAAGGCCTTATTTTATAAACTAGTTTTCCCATGTTTAAATGTGTATAAAAATGTTTTAATTTGTTAGTGTTGATATTGCATGTTTATGAAATTGGTGTAATTCTTCTGGTGAAGCTTGGAATATAGGTGAGAGAATTTTATAAGGGTCAAAGCCTTCTTTTTCTTTCATGACTTTTGCTAGTTCTGGGTTCCAGTAGTTTAATTGGAGTTGGTAGGATTTTCTTCTCATAAAATGTTCTCGGCCTATAACGTTGTATCTTCTAACAACTTGCTTAAAAGCTGAGATAAAGGCTATTTCATTTATTAAATCATTATCAGAAGGGTAAAAGTGATGAGGCAAATAAAAAAACATCGGTAAAGAATGTTCTGTGAAAATAGAAGAACCTTTCCTTTGATTTATATGATAGCTTATTATGGAAACATCTGAGAGCTCTTCCACCAATGGAAAGATTTTATTTGTAGTGGCTTTAGCTTGGAATAATTCTACTATCTCGCTTTCAAGAGATTTTACCACTTGAGATAAAGGACCGGTGCCTATAAAATCATCTTTCTTGAAAAGATCCCAGACTTTATTTATTTTTTGGGCTGTTGATAATTTACGCTCTTTAACACGTATTCCCATACCTATATTGGAGAGGATGATATTTAAAGCAATCAGATATGGGGAAAAATAAGAAGAGGGATAAGAAAATCTGATTAGTCGGCAACGTTTTAAGGCATCTTCAAGCAAAAGCTATTTAAAGATGGAAAGTGTAATCAAAGTTATGAGAGTTGCTTTAATAGGGCCGGGAGATATAAAATTCCATTATTCCAATCTTTTGGGACTAAAAAGAGAAGATTTTGAAAAAGAGATTAGAGATATAGCTCAGAGTTTGGTGAATTGGGAAATTTTATTACTTCCAGACAGAGGTGTTTCTTTTGAGGTTGCTAAGAATTACAAGGAGATGGGTGGGAAAAAGATAATAGGCACAGTTCCAATGTCGGATAAAGATTTTGGAATAAAGCATTTAAAACCTTACCTGGAAGCTGTTGTAAATGGTAGAAGAGTATTTGATGAAGTTATCAATACAGATAATTGGTATAAACAAGATTTGGTCCATTGTATATTCGGAGATGTTGTCCTTATGCTGGGTAATAGCCTGGGGTCCTTAGGTGAACTCGTGTATGGTTATTATTTATATAAGTTGTTTGTGGGAGATAAGCCAGAGGTAAAAGCAAAAAGAGAGAGAATACACCCCCAAATAAGGGCCGGTATAAACATTCCTTTTTCCACCTTTATATATAAACCATTCTTCCACGATAAGCTAAACTATGAAATAGAAGCATATATAAAAAAGTTAGGTGGGCAGATATTTTATGTAGAGAACAGCACTCAACTAGAACAAACGCTAAGGGCCTTAGAACGTTGAGATAAGGTGGGATAGGACTCTACATTTAAAAACGTGTCCAGTGGCAATGGACACATTTATAAATACTTCTTCATATCTATTCTGTGTGGCGATTATAGAGAGACCGATTTTCCATGAAGCATTAAGCAAGCTATCAAAGGGCCTTGTCTTAACCATAGTTGGTCCTAGAAGAGGTGGAAAAAGTTCCCTATTAAAATGGCTAACAAAAAAAACCAATGGAACTTATTTAAATTTCGAGGATGAACGACTTCCAAAAACAATTTCTTTTATACTGGAAAAAGGAGAGCAAGAAAAATCATTGTTGGCATTGGATGAAGTGCATTTAGTCCCTGGCTGGGAAAAAGCAGTAAACACGCTAAGAGACAAAGTCCCAATTGTGGTAAGTGGCTCAACATCCCATCTTCTAAGCAGGGAATATGGAACATTCTTAACAGGCAGAAGAAGAGAGCTTTTATTATTACCTTTGTCCTATAATGAGTTCAAAGATTTTGGAGGAAAAGATTATGAAGAATATCTATCTTTTGGGGGTTTTCCAGAAGTGGTTTTAAAAAAGGACCTAGAACTGCTAAGCTATTATTTTCAAGATGTTATAATAAGAGACGTGGCAATTAGGCACAACATAAGAAATATAGAAAAATTAAAAGATATCGCAAAATATTTGATTTCCCATAGTTCTAAAACATTTACTCTTAGGTCAATAGCTAAAACATTTTCCCTTTCACCCACTACTGTTGAAGAGTATATTTCATTTTTATCAGAAGCCTTTTTATTGAGCACATTAAAAGCATACCATCGTAAGCATTCTGCACGCAATAAACTTCCATTTAAGATCCATGCCATAGATCATGGCTATGTTTCTTTATTTAAACAAGTTCATTGGAAAGGAAGAGCTTTGGAAACTGCTGTTTATTGGGAAATAAAAAGATTGTGGAAAGGAGATATATTCTATGGTTATGGAGAAAAAGAGTGGGATATAATAGTCGGGGACCCTCCAAGACTTAACATTCAAGTAAGCTACGAGATAAAAAAGAATGAAGATAGAGAATGTAGAGGAGTTGTGATTGCTTTATATGGGGAATGTAAAGAGGTTCCCACATATAGAC
>WAPD01000085.1 GCA_015520875.1 Microcaldota archaeon | reverse complement strand
CAACATCATAGAGGGAAAACTCGGACTTAACCTATTATCCAACCCCCCAAGTTCAGCCTTTCCCCAATTCCCAGGAACATGCACCGTTAAGCTTGGGATTCCAGATTTAGCTTTATGGGTGCTTAACACAATATAGTAATCCCAGTTGCCTTTTGGAACCTCAAAATCTATAATCGGAGCATTAACATCCACCATATCCAAAGTTTCATCTATATATTTGGCAATGTTTTTGCTTGCCTCGTTTTTAGAAGAATATATTATCAAAGGTTTCATCTTAATCTCCTCCTCTCCATGTTCATAGGAGCACTAGCAGGTATTCTCAATTTCCTTCTTATCAAATCCGTGAATTTCATTATAGTTTTTTGTTCTCCGTGCATAGTATAAACCCTTCTTACCTTATTATGATGGGCAAAGCTTCCCAGCCATGCCAACAATTGGTCCCTATCGCTATGTCCCGAAAAACCTTCTATCGTTGTAACCTCCATGTTTATTTTCAATTCCTTAACCTCTTTATCCTCTTTTATAGGGACAACCTTCATTCCTTGCTGTATCTTAGAACCAAGGCTACCCGGAGATTGATATCCGATAAATATCAAGGTATTTCTTTCATCTTCTGCCAACAATTTCAAATATTCCACAGAAGGACCACCTGTTAACATACCAGAAGGTGCAATAATAACTGCAGGCTCAGAGGATATAATTCCAGATTTATCCTTTGTTTTTACAACCTTCAAATATTCCCAATTGAATGGAGAATCATTGGAAATTATTTTCTCCCTAACACTTGCCTTTAAATATTCAGGATAGGCACTATGGATAGAACTAGCTTCATACACCATTCCATCAATGTAAACAGGAATATTCCAATCTTTATCGGCATTCTCAAACAATGTGACAATAACCTCTTGACTTCTACCTACAGCAAATGCAGGTATTAATACCTTTCCGCCTCTTGCCACAGTTTCCTTAATCTTTTCAACCAATCTCTTTTCTGATTCCTCCCTAGGTGGCATTTTCTGAGACCCATATGTGGATTCTATAAAAACGGTTTCTGCCCTTGGGAATTTAGTATAGGCAGGGTCAAATAATCTAATGGATCTATCATATTTAATATCTCCGGAAAATATCACATTATGTTTTCCCTCACCTATGTGCAAATGTACTATGGAACTTCCCAAAATATGTCCAGCATTGTACATTGTCAATTTCATATCCTTGGAGATATCGATAACCTCTCCATAGTCCAATAAAATAGTATGATTAACCATTTTCCTGATATCTTTTTTATCATAAATAGATTCCCCTGTTGTCTTTTTTGAGATTGAAATATAATCGTGTTGCAATAAAACAGCTAAATCCAAAGTAGGCTTTGTCATATAGACAGGTCCTTCATAACCTGCCTTAAACAAATAAGGCAAGAAACAAACATGGTCTGTATGTGCATGGGAAATAACAATAGCATCTATGGATTCCAAGCTTCTGATTAAATTAATCATCGGATAGGCATCTTCGGGTGTTGGTGGCGAAGGATGGACACCCATATCTATAATAACCTTGCTAACATTGCTTTCTATCAATAAAGAGCTTCTTCCGATTTCCCTAAAACCTCCAAGCATGGTTGCTGTAATCCATTTTACCTCATCATCCGCCCGTTCCAATATTCTTTTCCCAACCTTTTTCAACAAACCTTTTCTATCAGTTTTTATCTTATACAAATAAAGGGAATCAAAATAAGCGGATGGCAACTGAGGCTCTCTCACAAAAATAGGATACCACCCTGTTTTTTCAAGTATCTTTTGCACAAGCTCAGGGTCTTTTGTGTATCTGGGAAACTTTACCCTTATAAAAACCTCGGAAAAATCAGGGGAAAAATCTATAGAAATAACTTGGGCATCCTTTGGAAGCAATTTCAATATCTTTTGCTTTGTTTTCTTCTCATCAAAGTCCCTAAGATAGGCAGGATCCTTCCTTATATAAACCCTTTTCTTGAATTTCTTAACAAGTTCTTTTATTGAATCCTGGGACACTTCTTCAGGATGCTCCACATAAACATAGATACCGGTGGCTAAAGGCTCTATCCTGTATTCTTGGTTTAGTATATCCTTTAGATCTTCTTTAAGCTCTTTGAGAATCATATAAACACCTTAAGGATGGGGATGCCCGGATTTGAACCGGGGTCACAGGCTCCCAAAGCCCGCATGCTAGCCAGGCTACACCACATCCCCTTTCCTTAACATTTATAACCGAAAACCTTATAAAAACATATATGGACCTACTTGCCCAGGGTAGCGAATCATTTATCTATTTTGACCAAGGAACAGTTATAAAAAGGAGAATAAGAAGGCCTTTTTTAGAAGAGATATTAGATAATCGTTTAAGGAAAGAAAGGACTACAAGGGAATTCAACATCCTTAAAAAAATCCATGGCATGTTAAATGTTCCAAAACCCTATGAAAAACAAACCTACGAATTTACAATGGAGTATATAGATGGCACACATCCCAAACTAACGCCAGAAATAGCCTCCTTTATTGGAGAAACCCTTCAACACTTACATTCCCATAACATTATCCACTATGATTTAACCATATTTAATCTATTGGAGAGCGACCAAATCTACATAATAGATTTCGGTCTTTCCTTCTATAGTTATAAATTAGAGGATAAGGCAATGGACTTGTTGGTAGCCATTTCAGAAGCGCCAGAATATGAACAAGAGATCCTAGAAAGCTATAGGGATGAAAAAGTGCTTAAAAAATTAGAGGAAATAAAAAAGAGGGCAAGATATGTCCATTGAAGAGCTTTTCTTTATCATGATTTATTTAGCTGCTTTGATATTTATGATAAAGGCCACAATGTCATTAAAGATGCCCCAAGATTACTTAGGTCCCTATGAAGCGTTCCAATTAGCCCATGTCCAATGCTATACACATGATTATTTCATAACACCAGTTATATATAAAAACGGTTCATTGGTAAGGTATTCAGGAGAATACTCTAAAGTGCTTTGGGACTATGAAAACCCTTGTTAACCTATTGGCGTTTTTCCTATTGCTCTGGATTGTGTTTATGTTTTATCAGATATATGAAATGGAAGCCCACATCAGAATTCAACATAAAAAGCTCTTTGACCAAAGAACCCTATTATTGGAAGCTTCCGATTACTATCTTTGGAAACAAGCTCCTATTATCAATAGGGAAAAAGCACCCAATGTTTTAACAACTATAAATGATTTCAATTACAAAAACCATCACATCAAAGTTTCCCTTATTCCAAATGGAAGCTTTTGCATCTATAGAATTGTCTTATATCAAAACAACACAACCCAATTGTTCTTTTGCTTAGATTAGACCTTTTGGAGGCAAAGGCTTCTGCTGATTGAAATAAGAACCTTTTTTATCATAGGGCTCTGTTTTGCTCTCCAACCTATGAAATGTCAATTGGGCTATCTTTATCCCTGGATAAATCCTCAAAGGATTGGGATTTAAAGAATACATCTCCAATGTGATTTTAGAAGGTTTCAAGTTACCGAAACCGGCATGTATCACACCAGCTGTAACATGTATCATTAGTCCCAATCTGCCAACACTGCTTCTCCCCTCTATAAAAGCGGCAATATCTTCAGGCAATGAAATGGATTCCAAAGTGCTTCCCAGCAAAAACTGATGGGGATATAACAAAAAACCTTTTTCATCCAACTTAACCTTCTCCCACATATCCTTAGGATTTTTAACATCTATAACATCATTTATTGCCTTTGATATTAATAATTCATCCCCTAATCTAATATCAATGCTATCGTTACCAACCATAGAAATATCAAAAGGTTCTATCTTAAGGCGCCCCTGTTTTATCTCCTCCAAAATTTCATTCCTGCTTAACACACGAACACCCAGATATGGACCCGAGGGGATTTGAACCCCTAGCCTCCCGCGTGCAAGGCGGGCGCTCTACCGTTGAGCTACGGGCCCTCTTGCTCATATTTAGGAACAAAAACCTTTAAAAACTTACCAATGGCCCGCAAGCCTAATTATAAAAGCTTTATCCCATAATCTAACATGGAAAAAAGAAGAGTTGCTGTTATCGGTATTGGTATTACTAAATTTGGAGAACACTGGAACAAAGATTTAAGGGAATTGGCATTAGAAGCCGGTATTAAGGCAATAGAAGATGCTGGCATAGAAGGAGAACGCTTAGATGCCGGTTTTGTAGGAAACATGGCCGGAGGTTCTTTTGCCTCTCAAGAACACCTTGGAGCTTTGTTAGCAGACCACATGGGACTTAATCCTTTGCCTGTTACAAGGGTTGAGGCTGCATGTGCCTCTGGTGGTATTGCTTTAAGGCAAGCATACCTATCAGTTGCATCAGGACAGCATGACTTTGTTGTTGCAGCCGGTGTAGAAAAAATGACCGATTTAGATACAGAAACAGTTACAGAGATTTTGGCAGCAGCAGGAGATAGAGAGTGGGAGGGCTTTGTAGGTGCCACTTTCCCATCTTTATATGCATTGATGATGAGGGCTTATATGTTGGAACATGGAGCAAAAGAGGAGGATTTTGGAATGGTTGCTGTTAAAAACCATAAACATGCAACAATGGTCCCATATGCTCAGTTCCCAAGGGCTATAACATTAGACACTGTTATGAATTCCAAATATATTGCAAGCCCTATAAAGGTGTTTGATGCTTCTCCTATTACCGATGGTGCTGCTGTTGTTATCTTAGCACCTTTGGATGAAGCCTATTCTTATACATCTGAACCTGTGGAGATAATCGCCTCAGGCCAAGCCTCAGATACAATAGCATTACACGATAGAGATTCCCTAACAAGGGTAAAGGCTACAGAGATAGCAGCCCAACACGCCTATAAACAAGCTCAAATCACCCCTGATGATATAGATGTAGCAGAGGTCCATGATGCATTTACAGTTGGAGAGGTATTGGCAATAGAAGGTCTTGGATTTTTTAAATACGGAGAAGGATACAAAGCAGCAAGAGAGGGCCTAACAACCTTTGGTGGAAAAGTTGTTGTGAATACTTCAGGAGGATTAAAAGCCGCAGGACATCCTGTAGGTGCCACAGGTATAAAACAAGCCTATGAAATAGTAACCCAATTAAGGGGACAAGCAGGAGAAAGACAGGTAAAAGATGCCCAATATGGTTTAACACATAATGTGGGTGGGAGTGGAGCAACCGCGGTTGTCCATATATTCAGAAGGGTATAGGTTTTAAAACACCTAAACCTATATTACCTTATGAATTTAGATCATATTCAATCTACACATGATATTGAAATACCTAAAGATCCATTTGAGAGAGTAATAGGTCAAGATAGAGCTGTTAGACTTGCCAAAGTAGCAGCCAAGCAACACAGACATCTATTGTTAGTAGGACCTCCTGGTATAGGAAAAAGTATGATAGCCAAGGCAATTGCCTCTGTGCTTCCAGAACCTAATGAACAAATCGTTATCTATAACAATCCCAAACAACCAGAAAGACCCATCTTAAAGATAGAGAGAAAGGAAAACGCAAAAGAGTTAATAGCCCAATATAAGAAAGAAACCCAAGAGATGGACAAACTTTCAAATGAAAAAATCATAATATTAAAACCCTGGGAAGTCCCCATTGGAATAGCCCAACAATTGGGAATAAGATGTAAAAGATGTAATACTATATCTGCTGCAAATGAAGAAATATGTCCTACTTGTGGGTATCATAAATTTGGAGATGGGCCTTTTGGAGATATACAAAAAGATAGGAGATTATCTAGAGCAGAGGTTAAAAAGATAGATAAAACAGGTAAAATAACCACCTATACCTATATTTTAGAAGAGGATAAGTTCCATGTTAAAAGGATTACAGACTTAAGCGTTATAAAAGAAAGGGTAAGGTCAATGGAGCGAAAGGTCTTAGTGCCCTTTAAGAGATCGTTATTTGTTCAAGCAACTGGTTCCACAGCTACAGAGCTTTTAGGGGATGTTGAACATGACCCTTATGGGGGCCATCCTGATATAGGAGTTCCCCATTATAAAAGGGTTGTGCCAGGAGCTGTTCATTTGGCACACGAAGGTGTCTTATACATAGATGAACTCTCAACATTAAGCTACAAATTACAAAGATCCATATTAACGGCAATGCAAGATAAAAAATTCACAATTACAGGCAGGAGCTCTAGCGGAACAGGTGCTATTGTGAAGGTAGAAGATGTCCCCGCCGATTTCATTTTAGTGGGAGCGATAAATGTAAGCGATCTAGAAGGATTACACCCAGCATTAAGAAGCAGGATAAGAGGAGATGGTTATGAGGTTTTATTAAGCACATGGATGGAGGACACCCCTGAAAATAAATATAAACTATTCCAATTTGTTGCCCAGGAAATAGAGAAAGATGGAAAGATTCCACATGCGGATAGAAGTGCTCTAGAAGAAATCTACCTAGTCGCAAAAAGGATGGCTAAGACTATAGATGACGTAAATGGGATTACTCTTAGATTGAGGAACTTGGGTGGGATAATAAGAGTAGCTGGGGACTTGGCAAAGGCAGAAGAAAGCCCTTATATAACAAAAGAACATATTAAAGAGGCTACTGGTTATGGTAAAAGCATAGAGGAGCAATTGGCAGAGATAACTGGTGGAAATTGGTGGAAGGATATCAATGTGGACTATGCAACGAGCAAAGGTAAGGGGTTTGAATACAGATGAGATATGTTATATGGATTGGTTTAATTGTTTTAACCGTGATTTCATTATTTCAATTTTATCTGGTGTTTTCCAATTCCCATTATTTGACAAAGTCCCAGGCCTTCTATCAAAAATCACCTATTAAAGTTATATACAGAGAAGGAAAGCTCTGGATATACAACCCCAATCATTATTTAATAAAAAATGTTACAATAGGATTTGATACTTCGTATCCTTATACAAGAGAAAGCCCAGTTGTAATACCCGTTAATGAGTGCCCTAGAGCTATCCGCATCGATACAGAAAAGGGAGTATTCAAGGTGTTCTACATACAATGCAAATCCTAATTAAATATCCTCTACAACCAAATCATGTTTATTATGCATTAAAGGCATTGAAACCAGATCCAAGAGCTCCTTTCACAATTTCCCTTAACGATAACGAATTAACCATAGAAATAGACGCCAAGGATAGTGTAGCTGCCAGACGCATTTTAAATTCCATATTAAGGATAACTGGAACTATTGAGAAGGTTGAAGCATCCTTTTTATCAGATTAGGGATCTCCCCTTTTATATACCCTTTGTATTTAGGGGGAACTTTCATAGCTGCTGCCTTTTCATGTCCTCCGCCTGCCACAATATCTTTAAAATATTCCAAAATATAATGGGTGTTAACACCTTTTTTATAGGCTTCGTCCCCAACCCTCATTACAAAGATATTTCTTGTTAAGGCAACAACTACAGAATTAGGACCCTCTTTTTCCAACAAGAAAGATGCTATTTTCCCACTACTTTGGAATTCTGTCCTTTTTATAATATCATCCACATTTATCATAAATAATTTAATGCCATCTATTGGAATATATTCAAGCTCCCCTAATAAATCATATATTTCCTCAATTTTTCTCTTTGCCTGCGCCTTAAACTCATTGAAAAGTTCTTCATTCTCTAT
>WAPD01000084.1 GCA_015520875.1 Microcaldota archaeon | reverse complement strand
GAGGATATGTTGGCCAATAATTATTTACATCTATCAATACTTCAATATTGCTAAGGTTTAAATTTCCAATTTCAAAATTAGTTAAACTAAAATTGCCAGTTTCTTTTTTCGTCATGTTAATAAAGAAAAACCTGGTTACATTTATTGCTTTTGTATTATTAACATGCAAGCTAACATTGGCATTACAGCTCCCAAGATTTTCCCATTTAAAGGAACTATTTACATTATAAAAAGTGGTATTCTCAAAATAGAATATCCCGCCACCAAAGTTTTTCCCACATTTTTGGCTTCTTAAGACTACAGCGTTAGAAGCTACTCCAAAATTAGAATTCTTTACAGTAACATTTGGTAGGAACGTGTCTCCTGCAAAAGATAGGATCAATAAAGAAGTAGGTCTTTTTTCTGTGAAAAAGAAGGTAAAATTAACATTAGATATATTAACATCTTCACTACTCTCAACATACATAGTTGCATTTCTAATTATACAATTCCTTATAGTAACATTATCGGCCCCAATATCAAAGGCTCGATATTCTCCTAAATTAACATCAACATAATATAATGAGTACCCTCTACAATCTATCAAAACATCCTTAGCCTTAACACTAATACAAACAGGAACCTTAAACTTTATGTCCTTTGTTAATTCATAATTACCAGGGCTTGTTATAACAGTACAATCGCTGATAGTGGCTCCTGCCGATAACAAAATAAAAATAATCAAAACCCACATGTTAAACTGTAAAATAGTAATATTTAAAAATGGAGAGAACATATGTGTTAATTGGTGTTCTTATAAGTTTAAAAGATAATAAAATAAAACTATCTCTTCATAAAGAAAAAGAGAATTCCTCCAATTACCACAACAGCTCCCAATCCTATAAATAGAATGGTGCTAGATTCTTCTTCACTTACGATTACATAAGGGGATACCACATCCTTCCCACTTAGTACTACTGTATTGTTCACTATATCTCCATGGGAGGTCTTTACGATCTTTCCGGGCATTTCTATCACAAATTTATCATACATCATGCTAGCCGCCTTAGAGCTTCTTGATTCTGTCTCTCCCGTATTTTTTAGAATATATTTTGTTGAGAGAAGCCCTTTTCCACATCTAAGTCACAGATCTTGAAATAAAGATTTAAGGAACCATTGCTTAAGTCCAATTGGTTAAATTGCTCGTTATTAGCCAATTTGTTCCTAACTAATTCGCTACAGTTCCTCTTTAACTCCAACAATAGAGATTTATCCTTCTCTAGTTTATCGCCCAGTATTTTCTTCATGTTAAACCCGATTTTTAGGTCTGCTGTTCCGTTCGGGTAAACCTTTTCCTCTATCGTTACACAACCTGCCAAGAAAAACATAATTTCCATGTGTTTTTAGATGGAAGATTATTTGAAACCCGTCCCATAATAAACGCCCCTGCCGGGATTCGAACCCGGATCACAGCCTCCGCAGGGCCGCATTCTATCCCTTGAACTACAGGGGCAATCTTCTACCCATTGATAAACTCTTAAAACTTAATAAAAGATTTATGGTAGAGGCTGGGAAAAGCGTGAAATATGTTAAAATATTTATTAAAGGCAAAAACAGGGTTAAACAAGAAACAAACCATATTGCAAAGGGAAATAGCATGGAGGCGTTTTTAACCGAGAAAATAAGGCCTTGTTTAATAGCGCTAATTGGGTTGTAATCATAGATTGAAACAAGTAATTTCACAGGTATTGTTAAATATCCGACAATAAACATGGCAAACAAACCATAGATTGCATAAATTACAAGAAAGATGGTGTTTTCAAGCGTTTGAGGGAATACAACAATAACGATAAACACGGGTATTAAAATCAAAAGCATCAACAATAGTTTTACAATGATAATGGGGAGGGACCTTAGAGAATAGATAAATGTGTTGGCGGTAAAATCATCCAATGAAATCTTCTTGTTTTGGATCATTTGGTAAAGTTGGTTAAAAAACGATAGTAGCATTCCATTTCCAAATATTGCAAATAAGATAAATCCTAGCCACAGAGGCAATTGCACAAAGGAGTTTGCAACAACAAACACTCCGAATGAAAATAGCAATAGAACGGTGGCAAAAAATCCCATATAGAGCAAAAGTGCTAATACCTCATAAACATGGTCAACATAGATTTGTAGGGCTTTTCTCATTTGTTAATACATCCTTAGGAAGTGTTTTTAAAGCTATTTTAAAAGCTTGTAGATTGGCTTAGATCTATATTGTCGTGCTAGATCCACAGGCTTGTTGCCCATAGAATCCTCAATTTCCTTATCTGCACCATGTTCCAAAAGCAATTTAACGCCCTCCTCATTTCCTTCAATTACCATATAGTGCAAAGGAGTTCTCCCTCTATTATCTTGTAAATTAGGGTTAGCACCATTTCTAAGCAAAAGCTTCACTAAAGTAAATTATTGTTATTTGCGGCTATGTGCAAAGGTGTTTTTCCATCGTTATTTTTTGAATTAACATCTGCCCCAAGCAATAAAGAGGCAATCTCTTTTCTGGACTCTATAACCGCAATATGCAAGGGAGCATTGCCCAGACCATCCTTTTCTGAAAGATTTGCCCCTTCTTCAACCAATAGCTTAACCAAATCAATTTCTCCAGATTCGATAGCCCTATGCAATAAAGTCATTCCCCTATTATCGCGAGCATTTAGATTTCTTAATTGCTTTACTTTCCTAATCAAATCCAGAATAAGAGGATTAATTTTATTGTTTAAAACATGCTCTTCTATTTTCTTTATAGTTTCAATTTCAGGTTTAGGGATCCTGTCTTAACCTCTGGTAAAAGAGGATTGTTCTTTGCTTGAGAAGATTTGAGATGCTTTCTTTTTTCCCCATATCTTAACATTATTGCAAACAGGTTAAAAGCATTAAACATCCTTTTAAACCCTTTATCCTAAACAATTACATGATTTACAGAATTCCTTTGGACCACTGTGGGATTAAAAAGATAATATATTCAAGGAAGAAGGATACTTTAAAGTGTCCAGAACACGGAGACATGAACATAGTTACCATTATAAATAAAGAAGGGAAAGAAATTGCGTGGTTTAGATGCTTGTGGTGCCATATAGGAGCTGCTTATGATTTTGACCCCTCTTCTAATCCTAGTTATGTAAAGGTGGAAGAATGAACTTTGAAGATGTTAAAGGTTTTTTAAAGGAACATTTGTGCGATGACGAGGCTGTAGAAAAATTGGCCCAAGAGATAAAGAAAAACCCAAAGCTCTGGGACCTTTACAAAGACACAGAACTGGCTTTTGTTTTAGAATCTCTTATTAAATGAACTGCGAGGAGCTAAGAAAAGAAGTTTTCATTTTTCCCACAGAAACAGTCTATGGCATCGGAGCATGGGTTTTCAATCCCAAAGCTGTTAAAAAAATCTTTGAGATAAAGGGCAGGCCCTCAGACAATCCATTAATTGTCCACATTTCCAACATGGAACAATTGCAAGAAGTTGCCACAGATATTCCGGAGATTGCATATAGATTAATGGAAAAATATTGGCCAGGGCCTTTAACACTGGTTCTAAAAAAGCACCCCAGTGTTCCATCAATAGTGACAGGAAACAAAGACACAATAGCTGTGAGAATGCCAGACCATGAAGTTGCTTTAAAGATAATAGAGTGTGTTGGGCCTGTGGCAGCCCCAAGTGCTAACATATCCGGAAAACCTTCTATAACAACCTATGAGCATGCCTTAGAAGAATTCAAAAATAAGGTAAAATATATCTTTAAAGGAGAAACAAAAGAAGGCATAGAATCAACCGTTATTTCCCTAATTAGAAAACCTGTTTTGTTAAGGCCAGGTCCTATTACATTTGAAGAATTAAAATCCCTAATTCCTGATTTAGAGATTTCAACATCTAAAAAGGCATTGGCACCTGGTATGAAATATCCCCATTATAGACCGTCCCATAAATTATATTTAATTTTTGAAAGTTATAAGGGGCCTTTGCCAAAAACAACAGGGGCCATCTGGAAAAAAGGCATAAAAGCTCCAAAGGCATCCCATGTTTTTTATTATGAAAACGAGAAAGAATTGGCACAAAACCTTTATTATTGGATTAGAGAGCTGGATAAAAAAGGCACCATTCAAGTGTGGGCTCCTAAAAAAGAAGGTCTGGGACATTCTATTTTAAACAGGTTGGAAAAGGCAGCCCATATCATCTTGCAATAACCGTTATTATATCCCCATCTTTCAATTTATGTTCTAAACCGACTCTTTGTCCAGGGTGCTTAGCCGATGGTCCCCATACCAAAGCATACCTAAAATTTTTCAACAAGTCCCTGTGGATCTTTTCACAAGCTTCTTTAACGGTTGCCCCTCTTCTCAATATCAAAGGTTCTTTTTCAACATCCCCTTTCCAGGGCTTTGTATAAACCCTAATAAATTCAAATGCATTATAAAGGGCTTCTTTAAATTGTTCCAATGTTTCGGGATAATAAATGGAAACAAAGCTTGCATCAGGGAACAATTTTTTCAATTCCATTAGACGCTCCTTCGACACCAAATCTATCTTACTTATCACAATCATGCCTTTTAGATAAACAAGGGAATTGTCCAAAGCATCTATGAAATCCTTTTCCGTTACATTAGGTCCTATAACAACATCCGCATTTAAAATACCGTTTTCCCGCAAAGCAGATAGAATAAAATCATCGCTCGGACCCATGTTTCTTTTTCTTCTATATATGTTAATGCCGCCTTTCAATTTTTTATGGATGGAAACATCGGGAGGTTGTTTATTTAATCTAATGCCCGCGTTTTCAACTTCTTGCATCAAAGCCCTATATTCTTTTTCTGCCTTCTCTGCATCTAACACAATTACAACAACATCGGAAGTCCTAACAACTGAAAGGACCTCTTTTCCTCTACCTTTACCTTTGGAAGCTTCTGTGATAATTCCGGGAAGATCTAAAATTTGGATTTTAGCACCTTTATATTCCAACAAACCGGGAATAACGCTCACTGTTGTGAAGGCATAGCCTGCAGTTTTTGATTCCTTGCCAGTTAATTTAGATATTAAAGAGGATTTTCCCACAGATGGAAACCCCAATAAAGAGGCTCTTCCATCTCCGCTCCTAGAAACATTAAAACCTTGACCCTTTTTACTTTTGGATGCTTGTTTTATTTTCTCCCGTTTTAATTTAGCAATCTTGGCCATTAAAAGGCCTATATGTTTCTCGGTTGCCTTGTTTTTCTGGGTGCGGGCAAGCTCTTCCTCCAATTCCCTTATCTTTGCATCTATATCCATCTGCTTTGACTATTTCAAATAAGTTATTAAAAACCCTTTCACATTAATTAGTTAATGATAT
>WAPD01000083.1 GCA_015520875.1 Microcaldota archaeon | reverse complement strand
TGTATAAGAGACAGGTTTCCCCCACCACCGATACCGATTGTAACGATCTTTATCTTTTCGTTGCTCATGTCTTCATCTTCCTTTCTTTCTTCATTTCTTGCACCTATTGCGGACCTTATGATATCTTCCATCCTTCTCACCTCAATTAACTATAAGCAATGCTTAACTATATATAAATAACTCTTCAAGACGAGGAATTCCACCTCTTATTTAAAGATAAACATTTAGTTTACTGTTTTTTATATAGGACAGTTTATTAAATGCATTTACTAAATACATTTAAATAGATTTCCACCAATAATCCACTATGGTAAAAGTAATAACGATAAGAGACGACGTTTACAAAAGACTTAAATCTTTGAAAAGGACATTGGATTTAAGCTTCTCAGAGACCCTAGACTTTTTATTAAACCTTTATGACAGCAGGGGACAATTAGCAAAGATAAGAAACCTAAGGGGATCCATAAGAAGCATTAACAAGAGAAGATTAAGTGAGATCCTATGATATTTATTGATACAGACATTCTATTAGAATATTTGCAAAATGTCCCCAGCACAGTTTCTAAATTAGATATCTACATAGGAAAAGACGAAACCCTTGTTATAACAGATCTAACATTGGCTGAAATCGCCTATCTAATCCAAGATAAAACAATTATCGAAGAAATAATAGAGGCTTTTCCTGTGGTAAGCATGGACGGAAAAGCAAGTTTAGAATTAATAAGAATAATGAAAGATTTCCAGTTTAGAAAACCTCCAAAGTTCCGTTATTTATATAATTCGGCTATTGTAATAGCAAACGATGGCCACATAATCACAAAACAAAAATCCAACTACCAAGGCATTCTAGAATTGAGATTCTTGTAAAAGTTTATAAACGTCTTTGCCGAGGGCTTTTATTAGTTCTTCTCTGTAAAGTGTTATGCGAGCAAATCTATGAGATGTTAGCAAACTTGCAAATAGCTCCGAGGGATTATCCTTAGGGTGCCCTACACTATTTTCCAGTTTTAATGTGGTGCTCTCATCTACAGCATCAAAACCTTTTTCTGAAAGTTTTAGGTATAATTGATAAATGGGCTTTTTGTTTTCTGAAGGCAATAGATTCCAAAGCCAATGGGATAGTTCGTGCCAAAGTCCCAATTGAGAGATTGCTTTATTTAGCACAATATCTATTCTTCTGTTTTGGGGCATGAAAGAAAAGAATTTTTTTAACGGAGGGTCTGTATGAAGATAGATTGAGGTTTGAGGATATCCATCTCTTATCTTTAGGGCGGCCTGGCCAAAAAGTTTTTTATAAGTTATAACAAATTCAGGTATGGGAACAAGGCTATAAACCCAAAAAGAATCTTTATATCCATCTATATACTTGGGACTGAAAGGAATATTGGTGATATTATCTCCGATTCTGAGGTAATTATCGGGGTAGCTTAAAGCTATTTTGTAGTTTCTAAGGGAAAAATCTGTATTATAAACATGGCCCCATCCCTCCACATGATTTTCATCATAAATTAAAGATGAATCTTGATTATGGAAAATAACAGGTCCCTTTCCCTTTATGTGTAATTCAATGTAAGTGCCCTTTTTTGTCCAGGATGTTCCATGACCTCTAACCCCTTCTATTATACCAAAAAGGATAAATGGTGAGGACAATAGGCCTAAGGTAGCAGCCTCTTTTAGTAGTTGCCTTCTTGTTAATTTCATAAGTATGATAAGCGCCCCGGCCGGGACTCGAACCCGGATCACAGGCTCGACAGGCCTGTATGTTAGCCCTTACACCACCGGGGCTATGTTATTTTTATCTAGGGAATATTTTTAAAGGTGTGGGCCCGGTGGGATTTGAACCCACGACCTACGGCTATCTTAGGTCCAACAGAGCGTGCCATATAAGACCGTCGCTCTGCCTAGCTGAGCTACGGGCCCTTTCCCTCTTATATAAGAATAAAAAGGTTTAAAAGCCTTTATTTATCCCATAATATGTTCTTAGATAAACCTTTGCCAAGTCCCTAAGCGCATCTCCAGCAGTAACTATATTTAACATTCTTCCACGCTCAAACTCATTTATCATTCTCACAACAACTACATTATATCTTTCCAGCTCTCTGAAAACATTCAATGTCTGCTCTGCATTAGGTGGAGATAATAAAAGCTTCATATGTCCTTTTCTTGCTATTAGGTCTCCATGAACATATGCAGAGGGGATAAATGCAAGTCCCAGTGCAACACCCGTCCAAGGACTTAAAGTTGTTAACCCTACAAAAGGAGCAGATAAAGCTGTTACACAAATCAAACCTGTAATAGCCTGTCTAGGAATGTAATATCCTTGCGTTCCTTTGTAAAGATATTTTAACTTCTTTTTCATAGGACCCCGAGCATCTTTAATTGGGTAATCAATTATTTTGGCTTGGTCCAACAATGGCTCTAAAGACGGATCAATAAAAGCTCGGGAATTCTTCTCTGGTACAACTAGCAAATACTTACCAGGATAAATTTGGGCCTTTCTCCAAGCAGGTGGTTGTTTTTGTGCTCTCATGTTTAACATATGGTAAAAAGATTTATATTTGTTGCCATCTAAATTACATCCCCTACATATAGATGATTATAAACCTTTCTATACATCAATTATAACAATGATACAAAAAAGAAAAACAGAATATAATAAGAACAACTTTAGGATTTGGAAAGAACCTAAAAACGGAGATTTTGAAAAAGGTTTAAGGTTGGATCATAAGAAGTGGCCCTATGTTGTACATTTGAGCCCAAATACAACAGAGAGCAAGGGGCAGAAATTTTCTGTATATATGGCAACTCCTATTGGATATAAAGAGGGAAATGGCCATTTATTGGTTGAATTAAACATAACAACTTCAACAATGGGTAGCATAGAACATAGTAAAGGTTTTATTGCGTTAGGTCCAAATTCCGTGGTATTTGCAATAGCCCAAAGAAAGCCCCAAATTATAATATATTTCAACCATGAAGAATTCATTCCAAATATAGTTGCCAATTATGGAACAATAAAGGCAATAGCTTCTTTAGAACAATACCTCACAAAAATATCCCTTTATAATAGAGAGGGCCCTATTCCACTAACCCTCTATTTTTATCCAAATAGAACTCAGATGCCTAAGTTCAGAGGAACGTTAAAAGAAGAAAAACTCCAGCCAATGGACTTAGAGATTTTACAAAACACAGGAATCATTTCAATAACTGGAAACCCAAAACATCTAGAAGCAACTTACATGGGAAATGATTTTCCAATTAGAGTAACATTAAAGAAAAAAAGTCTAATCTAGTTTAGCCATCCTTATTATTTTTCTATATTCCCCATAACATTCCACATAATTGGGCATTTCACAGCATTCTACAAAGCCCAATTTCTCATACAATTTTTTAGCAGCCTCACTTCCTTCTATATATTCTATCCATAGGTTTTTCGCCTTAAAATGATCCTTTGCTACCTCAATTCCCTTTTTCAAAAGCCTTGTTCCAATACCTTGTTTTCTATAATTTTTGTGAACAGCAAGGCCAAAGCTCACATTATGCCCATATAAAGGATCCCTTCTAACCTCGCATGTCCCAGCAATGGCATTTTTCCCTTCATCTATTGCTATAATCATTGCCAATGTTCCATCTTTCATTTTCCTTGCAATATCGCCAAGCCATATTAATTCCTCTCCAATTGAAACATGCTTATTAACAGTTATTAAAGCCTTCTCCACCACAAAGCTATTAATCCAGTCAGCCCATTTCTTAGCAGAGAACCTTCCGATAACATCTCCGGTTGTGTCAATATAAAATTTGATCACACTAAGCTTTTAGCCCAACTATTTTTAATTAAAGCTTTTTTAATCTCCCTAAAACACAACCCCTGGCTAGCATAGCTTCCCAGTCCAAATGTTCCAGAAACATTACCTTGCCCCTCTAACACAAGCTTCCCATTTAAATAAACCTTAATTGTTCCATCTTTTGTCTTAATGTCAAGAGTTTGCTCCTTTCCCGGCTCATATGAGATATTTTTCCTATCCAACGTTATATATGCATCGTTTTCCCTCTTCTGCAAAGCAATAAAAGGCCCTCCGTTTGTTCCATCAGCAACACTTATCACCCTATAAAAGTCATTTCCGTCCTTATAGCCAAAAATCACAGACACACCGTCATTGTCTTCATTAAAAAACCTCACATGAAGGTCATAATTTTTCCAATTGTTCCCATATTTATAGATAATCCGGGTTCCTTCATAAAGCTCATACTCTCGAGGCCCGCCCACATAAATATTGGAACGCTGGCAAATAGAACCATCCTATACAACCCAATTAGCAGGCCCTTCTTCATAAGAATTCGGCATCCACACAATAAAATCATCCAATCTTTTAACAACAATCTCTTTCTTATTCAACCAACCAAACAATATAATCAAAATTATCAAAGCAACAATCAAAAAACCACAACCCTCCTATTATCCATACTTTTATATAAACCAAAATTTATTAAAATGCTTAAGAATACAATATAGTCCAACCTTTTATATTTTTAAACCTTTCCAGCATATTTTAAAAATCCCACCGTTGAATATAATCTATGAAAAAACATACCATCATTGTTCTTCTACTGATCCTATTTCTCGCAATAGTACTATATTTTATTTTTTACAATAACACAAATACCCTCAGCGCAAGTAACCAATCCAACATATCGGAAAACAGTTCATTACCCAATCATGACCTAGTCAATGGAGAAGAGCCACTGGAAAGATTTCCAGGATCTATTATGCTAGAGTACCATAAACAAATCCAAAACATGGACATTAGTTTACCAGAAGAAACCCTACAAATCCCTAAAAGAAACATCATTATAATAGATTATGGAACAACCAAAGATACACAAACTATCCTAAAATTTTACCAAGGATTATTGTCAAAATGGAACATATTAAATTCCGATGATTTAGGGTCAAGCATAATTATAGATGCTAGAAAAGATTGTGATTACATTTCTGTTCAAATATTCAAATCAAATCCTCCAACCACCAACTATTCTAGAATCCATTTAGAATACATAAACAATGTATTACCATCTCAAGATTTAGAAAGCGGAAATGAAATAATACAAAGGTATCCTGGCTCCATCATTGTTAAAGCACAAAGAGACCCAGACACAGGAAAAGATATTATTTATTATATGGCATGCGATGAGGAAGATAAAGTGTTTAACTGGTATGTCCGAATATTGCAAGATAGTGGATGGTCCATTATATCAATGGATTCAGGAGAATATATGATTGATGAGGCAAGAAAAGACAACCAAATAATCTCCATCGATATAGAAAGAACAGCAAAAGACCTCCCATTACAAATCTATGTCTATCCCATGTCTTAATAAAGATTTAAAATCCCAAAATATCAAACAATCTATGCTCTGGATTTTATTTTTATTGCTTGCAGGCTGCACAATAAATACCAATGTAAAACCTGCCAATTACATTTGCAAATGCTCCTTCCAATGCACCAACAATTACACTATAGATAGTTATGTCCAATATGTTCCCATGGATTCTCCAAACCAACTCCAAAAATGCTACCAATATGCAAAAGATTCTTGCAACCAACAAAAGCTCTCTTTAATAAATGCCTCTTGCATTAAGATATATAAAAACTAAGGACGCTCTTCGCCCATATTACGTTGTTTTGATTCCAACAATAAAATACCTGCAAAAGCCACAACAGTCCCTATATTATTTAAAGCATGATATAGAGTAGAGCTCAGAAATCCTTGATTTAAGAACAACTGAGAATAGATAACACCCCCTATACTAGACCTCATAACCGCAAACATCTTTTGACCAAATTTATTCACATTCGTTGAATGAAGCGCTCCAAAAACAGGAGCTGTAACCCATGTGTGTAAATCACCCCTTAACCCCAAAACACTGAAGGGCACCCATCTAAACATAAACTCTTCTATAGCTGCAAAATAGAAAAAATAGGCTCCTAGAAAACCCATTGTCCCAGCAAGTTGCCAGCCAGTTAAATTGTCCTTAGGTATAGTTTCACGCTTTTCCCACATATCGGAACCCATAAAAGGAAAATTGTTTTCATTCTTTTCATCTTTAGAAAGTTCATCTCTTATGCCCCTTCTAATAGCCCGATATGAAATTAAAGGGATAAGAGCACCTTCTAACAAAGCAATACCTCCTCTTGCAAAATCATTTCCCCTTTTACCAATAACGGTTTCAACAAGAGGTTTAATTGGTTTAGGTGGGTTTTTAACAACTCCATAAGTTCCAAAAGTAACAGCACCTGCCACAATCAGAGGAGCTACCACATTCTTAAATACTTGTTTCACACATATATTACCACATAAATATTTTAAAAATGTTTTATGATATGTAAAGATATGGCA
>WAPD01000082.1 GCA_015520875.1 Microcaldota archaeon | reverse complement strand
TTGAATCAATAGATAAGACAGGACAATTATTGAATGCAGGAGAATTTACAGGTTTACATGTGGAAGAGGCTCGCAAAAAGATAATTGAAAAATTCAAGGAAATGAACCTTGTTAAAAACATTAGACCTCATAAAAAGGTTGTTAAAATACATGATAGATGTAAAAATAAAGTAGAATTCCTATTATCTGTGGAATGGTTCGCTTCCATAAAAAAACATAAAGAAGAATTAAAGGAAATTGCAAAGCAAATCAAATGGGTTCCAGAATTTGGAATACATCATTATTATGATTGGTTGGATAATCTGGATTGGGATTGGATTATTTCCAGAGATAGAATATTCGGAACACCCATCCCATTTTATGTATGTGAATGTGGGTATGTAGAACCTGCCGAAGAGCTTCCATTCTACCCTGAGAAAGCACCTAAGAAAGTTTGTCCTAAATGTGGCAAGGAGATGAAACCAGAAGAAAAGGTTTTAGATGTGTGGGTAGATTCCAGTATAACGCCTTTGGTTGTAAGTAAGTGGAAAGAAGATGAAGAGTTCTTCAAAAAAGGTTTCCCAACCTGGTTAAGGCCCCAAGGAGTGGAGATAATAAGAACCTGGGCTTTATACACAATCTATAGAGTATGGATTTTAACAGGGCAAATACCTTGGAAAGAAATTCTATTAAATGGAAATGTGCTTGCGCCAGATGGAAAGAAGATGAGCAAATCCCTTGGAAACGTTATCTCACCAGAAGAGCTTTTAAAAGAATATCCGGCTGATGCATTAAGGCAATGGGCAGCAATGTCCGGAGCAATGGCCAAAGATAGGCCTTTCTCCTTTGAGGATATAAAATTTGCAAAAAGCTTTTTAATAAAATACTGGAACGCTTCTAAGTTTGTGCTTTCCAAGGTTGTTCCTATAGATGGAACACCAAAGTTGAGAACGGTGGATAAATGGATTTTGCATGAATTATCTAAGCTAAAGAAGGAAGTGGAACAAGCAATGGAACAATACGATTTCAGAGAAGCCGTAACGAAAATGCAAAACTTCTATTGGCATAAGTTCTGTGACTTTTATTTGGAATACGTGAAATGGAGATTTATTAAAGATAAGGATAAAGAAGGAGCTATTTACACTCTAAGAAAAGTTCAAGAGGTGTTTGCCCCTATGTTCTCTGTGTTTGCACCGCATTTAGCTAATGAAGTTTATGAACAATTAACAGGATCGCCGATAAAGGAGTGGCCAGAGTTCCAATTTGAGGCACCTGAAGAAGCAGAAATGATAGAGAAGATGAACCAAGAGGTTTCCGAAGTGAGAACCTATAAAATCCAAAACAGGATGTCCATGAAGGCACCTTTGGAATCTTGGAAAATCAAGGGAACCTATAGCGAAGATGCACTAGAGGATTTCAAAGAAACATTAAAGATAGAAAAACTAGACTAGTTTCCAATAGTATTCTTTTATAAGTGGAACAAGGTAAGGGCGCTTCCTTGCTAAGTGCCCTTGCAAATTCTTTATATCTGCCCACCTTTCATCATTTGTTATTCCAGTCCCGATTTTTAAGCTACTTGTATATCTCCAGCCTTCATTTGTGTATATCCAATCCTTTGGATTAAAATAGGCTATAGCAGGGTCATTGGAATGCAAGATAGCATATATCTTAACCAATTTCTTTATCATTAAAGAAGAGACTTCTAAGAGATTTTTCCCTTCTATCTGAGAATAATGAATGGAGTTTTCCCAGGGTTGCCACAAGAGGTCTGGAAAATATTGAGGGAATAGTTGGTGGGCTAGCTTTCTGGCCCGAAATTCTTCATAGGCTTCTGATGTTAGGAAAAAATGCTCAATAATTTCTCCATTTCTTCTTACCTTGGCATTAAATGGGTATTTTTTATCTTTGAACTTACGGGGCAGCTTCCATTCCATATACTTCATCATCTCACCGAGATTAAGCCCACTCTATTAATGGGAACAGACGTATATATTGGAACATCGCTTTTTGTGGGAAACTCTATTTTCTTTCTATCCAATGGTTCAATATAGTAATTGGAAATAATTCCACGGTTTTTCCACTGTTCCAGCAATTTCTGGGCTTCTAATATTAAAAAACCCCTATACTTCTTAACTCCGAAATATTTGTCCACAATAACAACCCATTCCCCATTTTCTTTACCTAAAAACACTTTACTTCTACCTAGGATTTCCCCATTTTTATCCTTTATTGCCATTAATTTTATCCAAGGATACTCTAGGTTTCCTAGAAGACCTCTTGTTAACTGACCTTTTGCCTCATATGATTGGCAAGTTACCATATGGACACTTTTTCCTAGTGTGAATAAATCTACGGGGTTGTCGGTAAACGTGAAATAAATTTCATCATATTGAACATTGTTAGGGAAAATGTGTGGAAATCTTTGAGATAACTCTTTTAATGTTTCATTATCTTTGGTCTTCAGATAATCCAGAGAAAGATATGCT
>WAPD01000081.1 GCA_015520875.1 Microcaldota archaeon | reverse complement strand
TCTGTAAAATATCCCGGATAAATGTGATGTAATATTCCCTTTTTTATCCCTTAAAAAGTCACCTCCTTCGTGCCTTATAGATGTTAAAAACTGATATATCATGTTATTTCCGTCAAACACCACCTTTTTTCCTCTTAGGGCTTTGAAGGAGGTGCTTTGTTTCCAAACAATATCTGATAAATTAACTCCCATCTTCTTCTATCTCAGAAACCATTTCTAAAGAAAGTCCCTGAGATTCTCTGTTATAATTGGGTGTTTCTTCTATTAATACCTCTTCTGTTAGCTTAACTCCCAATGCCTTTTCCAACTTTCTAACTGTTTTCAAATCAGGGATAAAACCATGCTCTATTCTCCTTAATAAATTCTCTTGTATCCTCAAAAAAGAGGCAAAATCCTTAACTCCCATGCCTTTTTCCAACCTTTTGCTTTTTACAATCTCCCCAATATTATCAACTATTTCAATACTTTTCTCTGGCTTTTTCTCTCTTTTTCTAACAATCTTGGTTCCTTTGTCTATATCTACTTTTCCCAAACACACTTCGCATATCTCTACTTCTGCTCCCTCTATCTTAACGGTTTTAATTGCCCTTCTTTTTCCACAAATCTCGCATATCAAATTCTCACCACAAAAAACTTTACCACATCCCTGCCGGAGATTTCTCTAAATAACTTGTCGGCAAAGGCCTCCACAGGATCAATCCCCGTTCTCTTCTTAATATCTTCAAAACTTTCAAAAGGTTTCTTTTCCCGTTCTTCCAATATTATTCTTTTAGTTTTCTTACCTATGTGTGGAATGAAATCCAATTGATGTGTTCTAACGCTAACAGCCTTTGCTCTGTTTAAAAAGTCCACAAATTCTTTCTCCTTTTCCTTAACTAAAATCCTTAATATGTCTTTTAGGTTTTGTTTTGCTGTATCTGGCAACTGGTCATAGCGAACACGCCCTCTTATCTTTTCAACAACCTCTCTCTTTTCCAATTCCTTGCCCACATAAGTTTTCTGACCTATCTTAATTGGGACCTTTTCCCTGGCCTTTGCCTTAAGCAAAGTATACTTTAAACCCAATAAATAAACAGCAGTCCCCTCTCTATCTCCAAAAGGAACTACATCAAGCACAAATGCAAATTCTTCCATAACTACTTTTTGGACATAACTATTTTTAAGACCTCTTCTGGATCTGCCTCCTCACCATATGTTGATAAAATTAACTTCACTAAATTAAGGTTATTGGGAAGAACATCCGTTATTTTACAAACAGCTTCTTCAGAAAGTCCTAATTTGGAAAGGGCCTCCTTTATATATGGGGCGTTTTCGCTAACCACCTCAAAATGGTTTAACGCTAACTTCACATTATAGCTAAAATCTTCTGTTAGTTTAACTAATTCCTTTGCTTCATATTCTGTGATGGGATAATCGTTTAATATTTTTTCCATTATCCCACTCTCCTAAGGTGGATTGGTAAGAGGATAAGTTGTTTTTCCTTCCTACCTAATTTTAGAGATATTATGTATGATGAGCCTCTTTTTCCTACAACTGTTCCCACTAAATTTGTATACCTCCTATGAGGTATCATCCCTCTTTTATAATAAGGATATGGCACAATTCTTACCTTTTCCCCTTCTTTAAACTCTCTAACAAAATCAGCTGGTGTTAATTTTCTCTTTGCCTTTAACTTTCTTGTATGCTTACTTAAATATCCCTTAGGTCTTTTCATGACCTTAATATATAAACAATGGCTTTATAAAGGTTAGTTGTCAGTATTTAAATATGAGTTATAAAATTGTTAACCTGGTGGCTTCTACCGATTTGGGGCTTGATATTGATCTCCACCGGGTAGCCGAAGAAATAGACAATTCTGAATACGAACCAGAACAATTCCCCGGAGCTATTTTAAAGCTAACACAACCCAAAGCTACCATTCTAGTATTTAAAAACGGAAAAATCGTAGTTGTAGGATGTAAAACTAAAAAAGATATAGAAGCAGCAATCCAATTAGCCTATAAACAATTGAAAAAGGTGGCTACAAAGGTAAGAAAAAGAATTCCAAAGAAAATTCCTTATGATATTACAAACATGGTTGCATTGTCTGATTTAAAAGCAGATTTAAATTTATTCGAGCTTGTTGAAGAATTAGAAGCAAACATTGAATACGAACCAGAACAATTCCCGGGTGCTATCTTAAAATTAGATTCCCCAACAGTAACTGTTTTAATATTCAAAAACGGAAAAATCATTATAGCCGGGTCTAAAAACGAAGACATAATAAAAGAAGTTATCAAGAAAGTAAAAAAGCTCTTAAAACCTTTCCTTAAAAAGAGAAAACGATGATTTGGATTTTATTGCTTTTGCTTGCAGGGTGTATCCAGACCCAAGACCCTAATCTAATTTTATTCAACCAATCTTATAATCAATATTTACAATATTTGGAAAATCACTCTTCTTTAAACTATAGTGCTTCTTGGCAAACCCTAACAATAATTGATAATAAAACAAAAACCAACAAG
>WAPD01000080.1 GCA_015520875.1 Microcaldota archaeon | reverse complement strand
GCTTAATCTATTTTTTATTACACGTTTTACAATTACATCCCTCCCAATAATGCTCCAATAATATGTTTTTTTGTTTTCGCCATCCCCTATCACTGCAATTAAATCTCTAGAATGGAAAAAATCCTCAGAAGCTGCCATTAATTCTAGAAAATGACGGAAACAAACATTTTCTTTTATTACCTCTTTCCTATTTGTTTTATCAAATAGGCTAAAATGGGAAGAGCTTATTGATACTTCAGTAGCAGGATTGTTACAATATATGCATTTAATTTTGGTTTGTTTTAATTTATCCTCGATCGATAATATCTTTCTGAGCAAATGGAAATTTCTTCTAATGTTGGGACATTTTATAATTCTTTTAGGTGAAGGGTACTTGGGATTACCTTTTTTATCTTTCCCTATTTTTAAACCACACTTATTTATCATATGGATTAGCATTTCCCATTCATCTGGTCTAAAGTTTTCTGGTTTTATTTGAGATGAGGATCTAACAAACATATCTGAATTATCTACTGCCTTCTTCAATAGCCATTTCCCAAGTGGATCTTGCCATCCTCCTTGTTTTACAAATTCCTCATAGGTTGGTGGAATATCTTTAGGATCTTTAAACTTGCTTCCAATAGATTGCAATACATGTTTTAGATAATTCTCTCCCATCTCAATCATTACTTCATCCAAGTTCATAGTCCCACCATACCAAAACCTAAATGTGTTTTATCCCCTAAACCTAAGTATAAAGCGGCTGCTTTTGTTAGTTCTCCTTCTATTTCAAGCACTTTCTTTGTCTTTGGAATATATGCTAAAACTGGCGTATCATGAATATGATAAAGTTTCTTTTTCAATTCTCCAATTATTCTTACATTTCCATCTAAAGGAACACCTATTTGTTTGGAAACCCTTTCTAATCCTTTGTTTATCTCTTCCTCAATTCCTTCTTTTCCCACTTCCTCTATATCTACGTATTTACCATCTTTATTTCTAACTACTAAAGGTGATAGAAAAGTGAATACACTATCTTTAACATCAACATTTTCCATTATTACGTTTTCAATGTTGTACTCTACTCTACCATGAGGTCCTGCTAACCATAACTTTGACATCTCAGTAAATCCTTTTATCATTTCTGAAAATACACTTTTATCGCGTGAAGTAAAATAGAAATGTGCTTTATAAGGGGCTGTCATTCCTAAAGGGGAAACAGACTTTCTTATCATTTTAAGGTCTTTTGATGATGGAATTAGGTTGGAAAACACAAATGCCCTTGGAAGCTCTCCATTATGGATTTTATTTCTAAGGTCTGGATTTCTTATGGATTGAAGTAACACTGCATAGAGGCCATGATTGTAATTCCATGATAAAACAGAGCCCTTAAGATTAAGCTCCAATCTTAGATTAACTTTGGCCCGATTATAGTTCATAGTAACCTATTGACAAGAAAGTTTAAAAATATTTCCTTTAAAAGTAAATGTTAATATGAAAAGTGAACCAAGGTTAACTTTTAACAAAACATCTAACCAAAAAAGTAAAGAGCATATACACCTAGTTACAGTGGGTTATACTACAGAACATATTCTAGTGGGTCTAAAGCACATTAGTCCTGACAAAGTTTACCTATTGTATACATTGGATCCCCATCGCAAGGAGGATGCAGAGAAGGTTAAGAAGGCAGTATTAAAAGCAAAGGAGATGTTAGAAGAATATATGGGATATTCGACCAAAGACTTCAAAGTAAACGATGAGAAGGAGCTTAAGAAATTTTTGAAAAACCTGCCAAAGGACGCAGAGATTTCCATTAATTTAACAGGGGCAATTAAGTGGTTGGCTTTGCAGCTTTATATACTGGCTTTGTCAAATCCCCATAGAATTACCCATATTTTCTATGTGAAATTTCATTTTAATTGGTCTGTTGATGAATTGCCCAAGGCTATTTTGCCAGTTTCTTTAACACCTTTGGAGAGAGAAATAATGGAAGCAAAGGCCACTACCTTAGCTGAGCTTTCAGAAGAACTAAAAAGGTCAAAACCGTTACTAACCCGTTATTTAAAGAAATTAGAGGAAATGGGGCTTTTGGTATATGAGAAAGGAGTGATTAAAAGAAGACCCATTATACTGGAACCATTGTTATGAAAACAATATTGTTAAGCATCCAGTTCCAATATATTGGTCAAATAAAGCAGGGTAAAAAGCAATATGAATTTAGAAGGAGATATCCTTTGAAGGAGAGGGCTTTTGCCTTTATTTATGTTCCAAGGCCTGTGAAAGCAATAACTATGTGGGCAATTTTTGGAAAACCCATTTATGGAACAATAGAAGAGCTTTTAAGGCTAAGAAATCCCATCAATGGACAAGAGAGAACTGCTTTTTTAAACTATCTAAAAGGCATAGAAAAAGGTTATGCAATTCCGATATTAAAACATGGTGAAATAAATCCCATCATAAGATTGGAGGAAATGAAACAATACAAAGTGCCTGTTCCGCAACATGTTGTTTATTTGGATAAATATAAAGGGTTTCTTGATATTGCATTAAAAAGGACGGACTTTAAAGCTTGGAATGTTTTGTCAATAGATCAATAGCAGAGATATAATTTATTCCATCTGGTAAATCAAAATTCAAAGGATATAGCGTTATCAAGTATTTTTTAATTTTTGGGTTTAATCTCAATAAAGCATTTATCTCACGGTTAAATGTTTTTTTATCAGTAATTGAATAGGAAACATTCATTGCTATACTGGGTTGCAGTTTTTGCGCGATTAGAAAATCAATCTCTTGTTTATCTTGATAATAATAAACATTCTCCTTCCCATATTGTTTTATTAAATGAATATAAATAATGTTTTCCAATAAACGAGACCTAATCGATATATCAGGGGTTCCTAAAGTAGGAAACAAAGGGTCAACAGTATATGCTTTTTTGGGAGAGCGTTCCCTAGTTTTAAAAGATGGATGGTATTTGTAAAGAGTGAATATTAAATAACTTGATTCAAGATATTGGACATAATTTTTTATTGTCATTTCATGTTTCATACCTGTGATTTGTAGAAGGCTTCTATATGAGAAAGGCTTTCCAACATTGGATAGTAAATAAAGTGCCAATGTTCTAAGTGCTCCAATGTGTTTTATGTTAAACCTTGGAACAACATCTCTATACAATATCATTTCAAAATATTCCCTAATGAATTCTTTTTTTCCTGTTTCAACAATCCTAGGAAATCCCCCTATATCTAAATAATTTTCAAAAGAGGAAACAGATGGAGAAAGTCCTTTGAAACTTAAAAATTCTTTATAGCTTAAAGGGAATACTTGAAACGTTAGGGTTCTGCCAGTTAGTGCGGTTGCAAACTCTGAGTTTAGCAATTGAACATTAGAACCGCTTACAATAACTTTATTTTTTCTGTGCACCCTTCTAGCAAATTTTTCCCATCCTTCCACATTTTGCACTTCATCCATCAATAAAGGCTTTTCCCCAATCAAATAATGCAACTTTTCAAAGTCCTTAACATCAAACCCTATCAATCTCTCATCTTCAAAATTTATATAAATTCCATCATATTTTTGTGCTAAATGATACATCAAATAAGTTTTTCCAGATCTTCTAGCACCTGTTAATATAGTTATTTCTTCTAAATCCATAGAAGCTTCTAATTCTGGGATAATTTCCCTAGGCTTTATTTTTGCATGTTTTACTTCTTCTTGTTGTTCTTCTATTATGCGTTTTAATTGAATTGTAGATATCACGTTTTATATTAGTTCATTTTGTTTAAAAATGTGCTCAATGTAATGAGCAAAAATAACAAAAAATACTCACTACAATGAGCATTTCACTTGTTTAACTATCTTTATAAAATCTTTTAGTGTCCTTTGATGCTTGCTCTTTTGTTGCTATTTTTATTTTATAGGGTCCGTAATTAGCTAAAGTAAATTTTCCCAATTTCTTTACAATATGGAACTTAAAGGGCCATCCTTTGTAGCCTTTTTTGTATTCTGTTGTTGAGATATCGATTATAGAGGGCGCCTCGCCTTCGCCCCAATAAAAAAGGGCAAACGGGCCTGTAATATAAGATGGAAAAGGTAAATTACCGGCTACAACAACAGGATCCCTTGTTTTTGAATATAAGCCCTTACCAATTCTATATAAAATGTTGGAATCTACCAATTTTTTTACATAAACAGCACTATCTTTTTTTCTTTTGTTTAAAATTGCTGAAAATGTTGCTAAATTAAAAACAACAGGCATTTGCTCTAAGATTTTGAAAATCTTATATGCCGAGGTTCTCATAGAGTTTCACCTCCTGATAAACCTCATCAATTATTTTATCAAGGTCCCCTTTAAATG
>WAPD01000079.1 GCA_015520875.1 Microcaldota archaeon | reverse complement strand
GGTTTCTGTATCTGTTCCACTACTCCAAACATCTCCAATACCCCCTACAGTCTCTAAAACACCTGCAAACATTATCACAAAAAACAGATAAACAAGGCTTTCCATAAAATCTAGTTTAGCCCTTTGTTCCAACATTTCCATTTTAGCGAACTTATACAATTGAATTTTTATTAGATTGATAAAAAGCATAATCAAACCAGCTATCAAAGCCAAATATAGGAACCCCATTTTATATAATCCTTAAGAATAAATCTATAAAAGAGTTTCTCTCTCCTAGCAGATCTGACACTCCCTTAACGAATGCAATCATTCCTACAACACCTGCCGATAGATTAAACACAGAGATCAAGAAGACTTTTTGTGAGAACTCCTTTAACACACGGTCTGAGATTTGATATGGTAGAGGGAATGTGTTCATTTTCAAATACAATTCATTTCCTGATTTTTCTATATAAGGAGGATTTCCCGCAATGTTACAACCTCCGAACACCAGTGTGAACATTCCAAGAAGATTTCCCGGGTCTACATAAGGAGGCAATCTATTAACATTAAGGTTGGTATTTAATTGCGTTTCCAAATCTGTTATTTCATTATAGAATATATAGGCTTGCACAACAGCCAACATAGGTAACACAACAACAAAAGCCAGCATTAATGAAAATAAAATATTCCCAACAAATTTCATTCCTGGCAATAATCTAATAATAACAGCAATCGGGATTAACGCCATAAACACTTTGCTATGGGCCAAATCCACCAAAATCCAAAACGTAAAAAGAACTCTAACTGCTTGTTCCATCACAGCTCTTGAAGTGGCCACAGTTGCTTGTAGTGGTTCTATGTAATTTTTATAGGTAAAAATCCTTTTAACAGATCCGATATTCCCTAAACAAGTTAAAGAAAATCCAGAAGGACATCCTGAACATTGAAACGAAGAATAATGTAATATCCTGCCTTCCAATTCCACATAAAAATAGAGGGCTTTTTGGGCTATTTCCAATATATGGGTTAAATGGTCCATTGCCATTTGGTAGATAGTTCCAGAAAAACCTGTGCTAGAACTAAATAATTCATCGTAAAATCCTGCAGGAACATTGAATTCATATAATGCATAATAAAAAACATAGCTTACTCCGATTAAAACAGCAAACAAAACACCCTCCTTTACCAATGTTTCCGAGTATCTTAAAAGACCTTGGTTGGAAAATATCCTTCCCAATAAATAAATGATCCCAGTAAACGCAAAATATACCACATACATCAATGAAATCTCATCTATCCATTCCAACATTATCTCAACCTCGCTATATATGAAAGCACAAATGGGCTAATCTCTATTCCGAAGAGCTGTCCTATACCAACTGTTATTGAAATAACTGCTAATAATGACATCCCAAGGGATAATAAAACCATCAACCCATAGACACCGAATGAAACAAGCCCTGAATTGGGGTCTGTAGAAATGCTATACAATCTCTTGAAATCATTAATGTATAATGGAAAATCTTCATCACAATAATAGGAAGAATCTCCAGCACCTTTTTTTGCATTAATTTCGGTAAATTGTTGAATATCTGTAATTGCTTTGTCGGAGTTTATTGTTGTCCAGAAATTGGTGTCAACCTTTTGTAATATTTTAAGAAAAAATACTGTAATGTAAGGTAACATTGCAACAGCTATAGAAAATGAGATAAAGAAACCTCCAATTCTCCTGCTTATGTTGAAATTTCTTAGGAAAAGACCTACAATTAAGAAACCCCATACAAATCCTTGATATAAATCTTGGACCAATAGACTCACAGCATATAGTGTGGATTTAAATTGAGTGTACATGTTGATGTATTGGGTTGCATAATCGTAATAAAGCAAGAAATAATTACAAGGTTGATAGGAAAATGTGGTTGTTCCACCCAATTGCGTATCTAACATATCTTGTTTGAAACTTTGAACTTCCTTTACAATATTAGCCTCAATGCCTGTTGGTGGTTTAACTAATTGGTCTAGTTTTCCTGTTAACACGTCCCCTAAACCCGCAGCATCTGCAAATGGATTTCTAAAGGCAGTTGTTCCAATAGGGATGGATAAAGCAGTCCTGCTTAAACTTCCCTGCAACAAACGAGTAAGTTGTTCTGTTATTCTAGGGTCGCCGATCATTGTATAGGCGATTTGAAGTTGTTCATTTATAGCATCAGCAACATAATTATCCCTAGCGATTTGATCATCACAATTTACAGATTCCGATAAAAGCCATGTTACTACTTTACAACTAAAAACAGGTAAAGGTTCCGAGATAATATAGGCTAAAGTTCCGATTAAGAAAATGGTAACTCCCCATTCTAGGATTTCCTCCCTAGCAACCATTTGAAGTCTTTGGTTCTTTAACATTAAACCTAGGAAATATCCGGCAATTATTATAGTTCCAGAGATTGTAGAGGCAATTGCCAATAGAGTTAATTGAGAATCAGTTAACACTATCTCACCCTATCCAAACCTGGAATAAAGATTTCTCCTCCCAGCAATTGCGATAGCCCTATTATTCCTACTATTGTTAAATAAACCCCAAAT
>WAPD01000078.1 GCA_015520875.1 Microcaldota archaeon | reverse complement strand
GCAGAGATTGTTAGAAGAGAGGATGTTAAAGCTAGATTCTCTGAAATAGCCTATATTGTCCCAGTAAAAGGTAGGAGAAAGAAGGAAAGGAAAAGGGAACAAGGGCCTGGAAGAAGAAAAGGAACTAAATATTCTAGACTTTCTAAAAAAGAGCAATGGATGAGAAAGATTAGGGCTTTAAGAAAGTTTATTAAAGAGCTTTATCAATCTGGTAAAATAGACACAAAAACAAAAAATGATGTTTATAGGAAGGCAAAGGGAGGACACATAAAAAGCAAAAGGGCTTTAATAACTTACCTAAAAAATAATAACTTGCTATTGGGTGATGTAGATGTCTAGGGCAAAAGGACCTACCTATCATGTTCCTTTCAGGAGAAGAAGAGAAGGAAAAACAAACTATAGAAAGAGACTGGCATTGCTAAAGAGCGGTGTCCCAAGATTAGTGGTAAGGAAAACAAATTCACAAATCATTGTTCAAGTGGTTGAGTTTGATGAAAAAGGAGACAGGACACTATTGAGAGTGGATAGACATTTACTCTCTCACAAGGGATGGAAGCACACAAAAAACATTCCAACAGCCTATGTTTCAGGGGTTTTAATGGGCAAATTAGCAAAAGACAAGGGAATAGAGAGATTAGTATTGGATATGGGATTGCACACACCAACTAAAGGAAACTTTGCATTCTATGTGGCAAAGGGAGTGCAAGATGCAGGTGTGGAAATAAAAGTTCCAGAGGACCTAGACATGGATAGGGTTTATAAAAGTTCTGGTAAAGTAAAAAAAGAGGAAGTAGAATCATTTGTTAAGGAGCTATTGGGTGATGTTCAATGAATGAATGGGTACCAAAGACTAAGTTAGGACGTGCTGTTAAAGAAGGTAAATTTAGAAGCATTGATGAAGTATTAGCAACAGGAAAACCTATCTTAGAGCATCAAATAGTTGATTATCTATTGCCAAATCTTAAAACCGAGGTAATAGAAGTAAGGACAACCCAGAGAGTTACAGACTCTGGAAGAAAAATCTCCTATAGAGTGGTTGCTGTTGTTGGAGATGAAAACGGTCACATAGGATATGGTCTAGGAAAATCCAATGAATTTGCCACAGCCAGGGAAAAAGCCATTAACAGGGCAAAAAGAAATATCATGAAGGTAATTGGAGGTTGTGGTTCTTGGGAGTGTAAGTGTGAATTTGACCATTCTCTACCTCATAAAGTTTCTGCTAAAGTCTCAGCAACCTCTGTTGAATTAATGCCTGCTCCTAGAGGTGTGGGCCTTGTTGCCAATGATAACGTTAAAGCTATTCTAAGATTGGCAGGAGTTAAGGATGTTTGGAGCAAGGTAAGAGGTTCTGTTAAAAATAGATATAGTTTGGTTCAAGCTGTGTTTGAAGCTTTAAAAAGCGTAGAAGGTGAGAAAGCATGATAGCCATAGTTAGAGTAAGGGGTATTCATAATTTGAAACCTAAAGTTAGGAAAACACTGGAGTTGCTTAGATTGCACAAACCTAACCATGCTGTAGTTGTCCCAGATACACCAGCATATAGGGGAATGTTAAAGATTGTAAAAGACTATGTAACTTATGGAGAGGTTTCAGATGAAACTCTGTTAAAATTAATAGAAAAGAGAGGGGAAAAAGGTTCCAAAAAGGTGTCCAACCCTAAGGAAGTATTGGAAAGGATGAAAAAAGGAGAGAAATACGATGATTTAATGGACCCTGTATTTAGGTTGCATCCCCCTAGGAAGGGTTGGAAATCTATTAAGAGATTATATCCTTATGGTGCTTTAGGTCCTAGGGATAATATGGATGATTTGTTAAAGAGGATGATGTAAAATGGTAAGGAGACATAAGAAAAAGAAAATAAAGAAGCTTGGTAGCAGGAGGTTTGGTCACGGTAACATTAAAAACAGAAGAGGTTCAGGAAATAGGGGAGGTTTTGGAAGAGCAGGACGCTGGAAGCACAAGTGGACACATGTGACAGCTTATGAAATGGAACAACTAGGAAAACATGGTTTTTACAGGAAGAAAAAGAAAATTGTTACATTAAATATATATGACATTGTAAACATGGTCAGGAATAATGAATTGGAGAAAGAAGGAGAATACTATAAATTAAGTTTTGAAGGTAAGCTCCTTGGAACAGGAAGGATAGACTTTCCTGTAATAGTGGAGGCAAAGAGCGCTTCCCAAAAGGCAATAGAAAAAATAGAAAAAGTTGGAGGTAAAGTGATAATAAGTGATAGAGACTCTAGCTAAGTTTTATCGTTATTTTCCTTCTATTCCCTCTCCTAAGGTTGCATTATCCTTAAAGGATAAAATATTCTGGACAACCTTAGTTTTAATTGTTTATTTCTTGATGATGCACACCACTGTTATTGGTGTGAAGCATGTTTCTGCTCAGGTTGATATATTAAGCATTATTGTGGCTTCTAGGGCCGGAACCCTGTTAACATTGGGTATTGGACCTATTATTATTGCAAGTTTGTTATTGCAATTGTTAATTGGAGGTGGTGTTATAAAATATAAATTGGACACACCTGAAAAGAAGAAACGGTTTGCAGAGGCCCAAATCGTTGTGGCTGTTTTGTTGGCTCTTGTTCAAGCCTATGTGTATGCCGCTACTGCAATAGGACCTACAGCAACAGGTCCTCAAGTATCGCCTGCCTTTATAGGCAATCCTATTACTATGCATTTGGTTGCTTTTCAAATCGTATTGGGAGCTTTGTTTGTAATATATCTGGATCAAATCTCCACAAAGTATGGTTTAACCTCAGGTATATCATTGTTTATTGCAGCAGGAGTTTCTTATGCTATAATCTCCGGAGCTTTATATCTGTTGTTTAGCGAAGATCTGGGAATATTGCCTAAGTTTATCTCGGGTGGTGGAATAGAAGCATTGCAATTAGCAATTGTCCAAATCATTCCTTTGATCACAACTATCTTGGCTATCTATGCTATTACCTGGATTCAGAGCATCAGGGTTTCCATTCCATTGGCTATAATGGGACAGGATAAAAAGATAGAATTGCCATTCTTCTATTTAACAACAATACCTGTGATTTTTGCATCTATATTTTTGATCATGCTTTATCAATTGGGACTTACTTTAATCCAAATACCTGGCGACGATGCATTGTCCCAGGCGTTAAGGGTTATCGGAGAAATATTTTACATTATAGGCCCATTACCCATTAACCATTTCAACATTCCTGCTTACATCAATCTAGTGTTCTCAGGAAAAACACCTATTTTGGGTATCCCAGAATGGTTGCACTTGATTATTCATATAATTGTATTGGGATTGGCATCTATGGCATTCGGTGTTCTATGGGCAGAAACAATGGGACAGGACGGTAAATCCTTGGCACAACAATTGAAACAATATCCACAAGTCCAAGTCCAAGGTTATAGACGGGACCCAAGGATACTGGAAAGAAAGGTTGTGGAATATGTGGACCCATTGATTAAATTAAGCTCTTTAATAATTGGATTAATAGCAGGTGTTGGGGATGCATTTGCCATCCTTGGAAGTGGAACCGGAGTTTTATTAACAATTTCAATCTATGAAAGGATGTTGCCTCAAATAAGAGAGGCTATAAAGATTTATGCTCCTCAATTGGCTGTTTTGTTAGGTGAGAAACCATGATCTTGGTAATTACTGGATTGCCTGGAGCGGGTAAAACGACCCTGCTCAATAAAGTGAGCTCAGAGATGGACGGAGAGATTATCATTCTATCTTTTGGTAGCTTGATGATGGAGATTGCTAGCGTAGAATATAACATTAAACACAGGGATGAGATGAGAAAGAAATTAACAGCAGAGCAAATAGAACATTTGCAAGAGTTGGCAGTTGAGAAAATAAATGAAATCTCTAAGGAGAATCCTGATAAGATTGTTTTGGTAGATACGCATGCTGCTGTAAAAACCACCTATGGATTTATGCCAGGAATTCATGATATCATGTTACAAAAGATGGCTATTAAAGGCTTTATTTACATAACAACAGATTATGAAGAGATTTTAGAAAGAAGGAAAAGAGACACATCTCGCTATAGGGATTTAGAAGATATTTTGCATTTAAGATTGCATGATCAGATGAACTTGGCTGTTTTAACCGCTTGTTCCATTAGAATAGGGTCTCCGGTTAAGATTGTGTTGAATAGGGAAGGTAAATTGGAAGAAGCAGCCAAGGAATTGAGGGAGTTGTTAGAGGCATGGAAACAAGTTTAATCTGGCTTTTTGCCTTTCTTTATGTTTTAGCCAACAAATTCATTGCACCCTTTTTCTATAGCAGGGAAAAGCTCCAACAATATAGAAAAGAATACATGGAGGCTTATAAGGACTTGTTAAAGGCTGGTATTAATGCTTCTGAAGAAGAGCTTCAGAAAAAGCAAGAGCGATTGATGGATGTTTCCCAGAAGCAAATGAAGGAATCGTTAAAATCAATGACATTTACCCTTGTGTTATTTTTTGCCATTTATGCCATGATAGATTTTATCTATCCTCCTCAATATTCCAAAGTTCCGATAGGGAGTTATTGTCTTGCATATGACTCTAATGGCCATATGTATATGTATGAAAACGGCACACTGAAAACTATTGAATTTATCCCTTTTTTCACTCCTAAGGAAGTTAATGTTAATGTTACAAAATATGAATGTGGAGAGCCTAAGGTTGATTTACCTGTGGCAATAGGCTCTTGGAAATATGTATGGGGCTATAAAAGAATTTTTATTCTATATCTGTTTGTGGCATCTATAATTGTGGGCTTGATAGAATACTTTTATAAAACTATTGGGGATTATATTAAGAAGAAGGGCCCTTAGATCAGTGGTAGATCGCTCCCTTGGCATGGGAGAGGCCGGGGGTTCGAATCCCCCAGGGTCCATTTAACATGGATTGTTCTAGTGCTTGGGTAGATCATATCAAAAGATGGTAATAATGGAATTCCTTTTGGTTTTTCAGAGCTAGAAATCTTTTTTCTATATATTATGTAAGGGGTGAAATTAAAGGAATAGATGTTTGTTCCATCAGAGAAAGAAGGTTGATGATTTATGAGAATGGTTTCATAAATGTTGGAGAGTTCTGAGAATATTAAAGGCAATACTCCTTTAACTTTCCACATTGTGTTATATATTTTGACCTCTACTGCATTTCTTATTCCATCTCTTAGCAAAAGGGATTTTTTATAGGGTCTCATATCTATTATTGGAACAAAAACCCTAGGTATTCCATCCTTGTTAATCAAAGCATATACCTTTTTCCCAGATATCTGTGATTCTTTTAATATGTAATCATTATATTCTCGGAAAAAGAGTTCTTCCTTTTCTCCATCTTCCCGTTCCACCATTATTTTTCCATTTTCCCTTTTTATTTTACCAGGACTTTTCGCAAGTTCCTCTTCTAGTTCTTCCTTAATTCTATCTTTTTTCATCTTTTGCTCATGGTAATCTATTAGTTTTTCCAATAGTTCCTTACCTTCCGGTTTTATGTCTTGATCAGGATATGGAACCTCTAAATAAAACCCATCCTTTATCTCTAGGTCAAAGAAAGTTTGGACAGGATATCTGGAACTTGACATTAGAACTTTTCCCATTAACATGGGATTTAATTCCCTATCTAAATTGTCCAAAAATTCACCTATCTTTAATAAAATACCGTGTTTTATCTTGGAAAAGTAGCCATTTATTCTTTTAATTTCCGAAGGGTCCCGTTTTTTGAACTCTGAATCTATCTTAAGAGCCATGTTAATAAAAGGTTGGAATATCTCCTTGGAAAGCCTTTGTTCCACTTGTTTTCTTTCCTCTTCTGTATAGAGGGAAATGGGTTTTTCATAGGGTGAAGCTGCTAATCTCCTACCCAGCTCTCCCCAGTTCCCGGTTTCTTTAGAAGGTGGAACTATTTTAATTTTTAGATAGTGGGAATAAATATGGATGCCTTCTTTATCAACGAAGCTAAAGCTATATATTAACTTTCCTGTTTTTCCTTGGAACAATCTATCAAATATCTCTGGAGATTTAAGAAAGCTTTTTATATCTGTGCCCGGAAGTCCATTTGTTATTAAAAGGGCTCTATCGTCTGTGATTACATTATATATCCCTTGCTTCCACAAGGGGAGGGATTTGTAAAGGGATACTATTTCAGGAAGGGGGTGTTTTATTTCATATTCTGGGACAATAAGTTGTTTTAGAGAACATTCCTTGGGACAATGTTCTTGGAATTGCTTTATTTTGTCTTTGTTAGAGGTGGCTATCCAAAGTTCCATCCACTATCCTAAAACCTTAAACCCTTAAAAACCCTTCTATCATGAGCTTATTCTATGAAACTGAAGAGAGCTTTATCTAACAAAGAAAAAAGATCCCTAGGCATTAAGGGAAAGCAAGCATTTATATATGAAACAAAGAAAGGTGAATTAATCGTTTCTGATAATGTGCCTTTATTTATTAATTACAATGGAACCTATGTGCCCACCTTAAAAGGTTCTTATGAAACACTTCCAAAGGTATGGGTAGATAAAGGAGCCGTTGCATTCCTTGTTAAAGGAGCTGATTTATTAAGACCTGGAATAACTAAGATGGAACCTTTTTCCAAAAATGAACCTGTTGTTGTTTATTATGAGGATGTTCCTATCGGTATTGGAATTGCTCTGGTTAATTCTGAAGAAGCTGAGAAGATGGAAAAAGGAAAAATCCTAAAAATGCTCCATGTCAAAGGGGATGAAATCTGGAACTTCGGGAAAAACTAATACTCTGATTTAAAATATATGCGTGTTTCTTCTGCTGGAACAACCCTTGCGATTAACCTTCCTTTCCCATTTGAATAAATATACCTTAATTCCCCATCTTTTTTAATATCAAGTCCTGCAAGTTGAGAATAACTAGCTATCTCAATTGACTTTAATTTATTGTCTTTTTGTTCCATTATCAAGACTTTGTTTCCTTCTAAAGGATAAAATCCCAATAAACTTATTTCAGGTTTTTTAACCACCACTGCTTTGAAAATCTTTCCTAAAGGAGCCTCTTTATAGTCTTTGGCACTAACCTGGATCTTTGGAGGAAGTTTTTTCAAATATTTCAATATGTTTTTAAGCAAAGGTTCGTATTCTTTTGCCAATGGGCTTTCAAAAACATTTTCATTATTTCTATATTCCAATGTTAGGGTTATACCTGTTTCCAAATTATGAACAACATATTTGGGAGCTTTCCCATTTATAGCTATTGCCTGGACAACATAAGAGATCCTATAG
>WAPD01000077.1 GCA_015520875.1 Microcaldota archaeon | reverse complement strand
ATCAACAACATGTAAAAATTTATAATCTTGGGAATATTTTTTTGCCAAAGAAATAGCAGGTCCCAGGAGACGGCGCTCCCGGGAATAAAATTGTTTATCTTTAAGCAACAGATATCTTCCTTTTATCAGAAGTATCCACCTGATGCTTTTCCTGAATTTGCTTTCTTCTTTTTCTCTATTGCATCTAGGAAGTGTTGCTTTGTTATCTTCTTCAATGGAGCATTGCCTTTTCTTAGCTCCTCTTCTTCTACATCTTTAAGAGCTTCTCTTAGTGCTGTCATAGCCGCTTCTCTTACAACATCTGCTATATCTGCTCCTGTGAATCCCTCTGTTACCTTTGCCAATTCCTTTAAATCAACGTCTTCTGCCAATGGCATTCTCTTTGTATGTATCTTGAAGATTTCAAGCCTTGCCTTTTCATCTGGCAATCCTACATCTATTTGCTTATCAAATCTTCCAGGCCTTAGCAAAGCAGGGTCTATCATGTCCAATCTGTTTGTAGCTCCAATTACAAGAACTTGTTTATTTGCCCTTATTCCATCTAACTCTGTCAATAATGTGTTAACAATTCTTTCGCTTACCTTGGTTGTGTCTTCCCCGCTTCTCTTAGGTGCAATAGCATCCAATTCATCTATGAATAAAATTGTGGGAGCTGCCTGTCTTGCCTTTTTAAAGATCTCTCTTAATGTTTTTTCAGATTCACCTACCCACTTGCTATATATCTCAGGCCCATTTATTGCTAGGAAGTTGGCATCTGATTCTCCTGCAGCTGCCTTTGCCAACAATGTTTTACCGGTTCCAGGAGGTCCATACAGGACTATTCCTCTAATAGGTGTTAATCCATATCGCTCTATTACCTCAGGATATTTCAAAGAATATTGAATGGCTTCTTGTAATGCTTGCTTTGCCTTTTCTAAACCTCCAACATCATCCCACTTTACATTAGGCTTCTCTACATAGATCTCTCTTAATGCAGAAGGCTGAATTGATTTCATAGCTTCTTCAAAGTCCCTTTGTGTAACCTTTATTTGGTTTAACATTTCTTGGGTTATCTTCCCTTCTTCAAGACCTTTTCTAAACTCAGGGTTTTGCAAATATCTTCTAAGGGCTGCTAATGCTGCTTCCTTTGCCAATGCTTCTAAGTCAGCTCCTGTATAACCATGGGTAATCTCTGCTAATTTCTCTAGATTAACATCCTCTAGAGGCATGTTTCTTGTATGGATTTTTAAAATTTCTAATCTTCCCTTTCTATCTGGAATACCGATTTCTATTTCTCTGTCAAATCTTCCAGGCCTTCTTAATGCTTCATCTATGTCATCAGGTCTGTTTGTAGCTCCGATTACAACAACCTCTCCTCTAGATTCCAAACCATCCATCAAGGTTAGCAATTGTGCAACCAATCTCTTTTCCACATCTCCTTTTGTTTCTCCTCTTTTAGGTGCAATAGCATCCAATTCATCTATGAAGATAATACTAGGAGCGTTTTTCCTTGCTTCTTCAAATATCTTTCTTAGTCTTTCTTCGGATTCTCCTACGAATTTGCTTACAACTTCAGGACCTGCAATATGATAGAATGAAGCATTTGTTTCATTAGCTACAGCCTTTGCCAACAATGTTTTACCGGTTCCAGGAGGTCCATACAATAGAACACCTTTAGGAGGCGTTATTCCAAGCTTTTCAAACAACTCGGGATGCCTCATAGGAAGCTCTACCATCTCTCTTATCTTTTGTATAGCCTCATCCAAACCTCCAATATCTTCATATGTCACTTGTGGGATGTTAGCTGCTACTTTGGAGGTTGTTACTTCTATCTGTGTTGTGGGCCTTATTACTCCTGCTTTTTCTGGCATCACTCTCAATACTTGCATCTCCAACCTATGTGTATAACTTGGGAATAATAAGATATCTCCAACTGAAACAGGTTTGTCCATGTAAACTTCTTTTATTACTCTTTTTACGTAGTCTTCTTCTTCAGGGCTTAACTTAATGTCTTGTAAAAATGAGAATACAACCTTTGTAGCATCTTTTAGTTGAGCTGGTTCTACTTCCACGTAGTCTCCAACACCTACTCCAACGTTTTTTCTCATCAATCCATCCAATGCAATCTCTGTAATTGCTATTTTATCGTTGGGCCATGCTACAGCATAGCTAACCTTTCTTCCCTGAATCTTTATTATTTCTCCAGGTCTAACGTTTAATTCTGACATTGTTTCTCTATTTAATCCGGCTATCATCCTACCAGAAGTTCCTTTTTCAGCGAATACTACTTTTAATTTCATATTATCACCTACTTCTATATGAAGTTTGGTTATTTAAAAAGTTTTCGGTAGTATAGAGTGCTGAATTATTTTTAAACATTTCACACCAATATAAAACCAATGGAACTCAAAAAATACCACTTATCACCTAAGGCTAAACTTATATGGGCTGGAAAATTGTTAGTATTAACGTTGTTGATAATCATAGCATTGTATTTGATAGCTATCACGTTTTTTGTAACTGATTTAGGGGCCATTGGAGGTATTTTTTTGGTATTGGGGGGAATTGTATTGTTTTTGTTGTTGATTTATCTGGGCTATGTTCATTTGAGATATGAGAACTTTACCTATGCATTTGGGGATAAGGAGTTTATTTTGGAAGAAGGCATCATTGTGAAAAAATCACAAAGAATACCTTATGAGAAAATACAAAACGTTTCAATTATCTATGATATTCCTCATAGGTTGTTAAACGTGGGAAAAGTTGTTATCACAACAGCAGCTACCGATATTAAGTTAAGTGAGTTTTCCTTAGAGGCTCTAGATAGACCTCATGATTTTGTCACCCAGCTTTTGTATAGGGTAGAAAAGAGGGATGAGATGATTTATGGAAAGAAAGGCAGAAGGAGAAAGGTTAAAAAATCTTCGGGGGAATGATAAACCATGGTCTATAGTAAGTTTGAGAAGGCTAGGATTGTCGGTGCTAGGGCATTCCAATTGGCATTAAATGCTGAATTGTTAGTAAAGGTTCCAGAAGGGACTTTTGCTGATCCTGTTCATGTTTCCTACATAGAATTCTCCAAAGGTAAAACTCCTTTGAAGGTGGTTAATAAATGAAGGTTTTACTATTAGCAGCTTTGTTGTTGTTTGCTGGATGTCTTGAAGGGAGTAATGTAGAAGATAAGGCACCTCAGTGTAAAGTAGATAGCGACTGTAAAGAGTATCAATTGTGTGTAAATGGAAGTTGTGTATTTAAACCAGGTTTTTGTGAAAGTGATAAAAACTGTGACTTTTTTGAAAAATGTAATAAAAAGACAAATCAATGTGAATTGAAGCCAGGGTTCTGTGCCGATAATGGAGATTGTGAAGTATGGCAGCAATGTAACCCTGATACACATAAGTGTGAGGCAAGGCCTGGTTTTTGTGGTTCTGATAAAGATTGTAGCGATATTGAATTCTGTAATAAGAAAACTAATAGGTGTGAGTTAAAGCCTGGTTATTGTGAAACAAACGAACAGTGTAATTCATGGGAAACTTGTGTGAACCAAAGATGTGTGCCATTGCCAGACAGATGTAACGTGGATGCAGATTGTGACCCATATAAAAAGTGTGATAAGAAGACTCGCTCTTGTGTTCCAAGAAAAGGTTATTGTGAAACAGATGGAGATTGTAGAGACTGGCAATTCTGTAATGTAACAACTAATAAATGTGAATCTAAGCCAGGTTTCTGTGAATCCAACGATGAGTGTAACCCTTGGGAAGAATGTAACAGGAGATATCATATTTGTGAGCCTGCACCAGGAAGGTGTAACAGCAACAATGATTGTGATACAACTTGGCAATATTGTAATCTAGATACTAGGTTCTGTGAGCCTCAACCAGGATATTGTGCTAGCGACGCAGATTGTGACCCTGGATTATCCTGTGATACCAGGGATCACAGGTGTAAGTAAATGTTGGCATTAAAAGAACCGGTGAGAAAGAGAGAAGATGTTGGGAGCTTAGAGATAAAGGCCTTGACATCCGAGGATTTCCCGGATGTTGAGGAACTTCTTATTTCTTTGGAAGCTGTTTCAGATACTGGGGAATTGGAAGAGATTTCTGATATTATTGATCAAGAATATAGCTTTGGAGCTTATGTAAATGGAAAATTGATTGGGGTGCTTTTAGCCTGGGAAATGGGCTTTAATGGAGCTGAATTTTTGGATGATGGGGACAATGCTTTGTATTTTGAGTTCGATATTGACCCTAAGTATGATGGAGAGCATGTTAGAATGGCTCTTTTAGATAGATTGGAGGAAGAAGCTAGAGAGGAGAATTTTGATTTTGTTGTTACAGAATTGGGGGAGTCCTTGAAAAAAATAAAAAGTAATCCTTCATTGGAAAGTTTGGTGCTTATAAAGAAGGACTTCTATTTCTTAGAAAGTCCTGAATCAGTTATTGCTTTTAAGAAATTCTTCTAGCCTTTTTTGAGTGCCTGGATGAGGATCACTAGGATTAACAAACCAATAATAATCCAAACCCAGATAGGGATAACTTCTTTTACTTCTTGTTCTTGTTGAGGTTGTTCTTGAGGTGTTTTATTAGATTGAGGTTCTTGGGATTTAGAAACATCTTGGAACGTTATCTTTCCTAAATCTTTTTCCATGGTGGTCCAAGGGACACTGAAGTATTTGTTCTTATAAGAGACCTTTATCTTACCTAACTTCAGTTGGTTGTTTTGTTGTTCTATGAAGAGTTTATCCTCTGGAGATAGTCTGTTTTTTAGAGTTAGGATAAACTTAAACCTAGCCCTATTATCTTGGGTTCTAACATTGTTAATCTCAACGTTGTAAGGTTGGGAAGGGAAAATATTAAAGTATTTGGAAAATCCTTCTAAGGATATTTTGGCACTGGCATCTACAGGAGATGGGTTCTCTACGTAACCCTCGATAGTGATATTTTCTCCAGGAGAAACTTTATTTGGAATTTGAGATGTTAGGTGAATCTTTAATGTAGGGTTGTAGAGACAGAGGTAAAATGACTCTATGCGGACTTGATTTACTTTATTGGCCCAATTATCATTATCGACATTTATCCTAAGGTATTTATTATATGCATCTTCTTTCAGTATGTATGAATGAAAACTATCTTCAATTTCAAACCCTCCTGAAGCAGTTATTTCATAATTGTTTAAATATGCATAAACATCGTCTGGAGCATATTTGGGATTATCATAAACAACTTTAGCATAAATCTTCATAGGTAGTTGAGATTTATAACGAGGTAAATATTCCGTAAACTGAGGTTTTGGTGGAACATAAAGGTTTAAGTTCCATTTCAGTATTGCCCTATCCATACCTTCATATACAAACTTAAAATAAAAATCAGATTCATTCAACACTAATGGACTGGTACTATTGGCAAACACCCAACAACCGCTTTTACTCAGATATAATGGGTTATCTAAATAAACGAGAGGGGTTTCTGTATACCCTATAAGGAGGAATAGAAGTCCATATATAAATATTTTAAAGGAGGATGTTGAAAGATGCATTCTATCACTTAAGATGGATTTGTACTACCTTTTTTTACACACTTACCTTCTTCACAATCATAACCACTCCCTAATCCCTTACAATCGTCCTT
>WAPD01000076.1 GCA_015520875.1 Microcaldota archaeon | reverse complement strand
ATGCAACATAGCGAGCTTCCTTTGGATTAATTTTTGTAAAAAATTCCGAGAGAATAGCAGTAATTCTTAACCTAGAGCGTGTTTTTGAGATTTCTTCAAGTAAATTAACAAAATCTTTGAACAACATGGGTAATTTTAAAAACTTAGGGTTTTAATTATTTAGCCATGGGAGACTTTATGTCCAGGAAAAATCTTGCTTTAGCTTCTATAGGGGTAGGTATGGCAGGTGTATTGGTTGCATTTACTTTTAACGGAAATCCAGTAGCTGGTATTATAGGATTGGTGGCAGCAGGTTTGGGTTCAATGGTAGCAGCCTCGGCTACTGTGTTTGGAAGTAGTGGATTGCCATTTTTAACAAAATTAAAAGGTACAATACTGGTAACAGAAACAGGCTATGAAATACCTCCAACATTTGACGTTGTGGTTAAGAAAAAAGGCGATTATTATTATGCCTCTAGGTACATTGGAATAAAAATCTATGAATCTTCTTTAGAAAAGGATGATAGCGCTGTTATCGCTTATAACAAGCAATTTGAAAAAGCCATTATCAATTTCAAAAAACCGGTAAAAATAGGTTATGTGATGTATGCAATGGATATTTCAAGGAAAAGAAAGGAATTAGAAGCTAAGAAATCCCAAGCCCTTTATAAACTACAAAAGGAAAAGGAAAATCCAAACCCAGATTTTCTTAGAATAGAGAGATTGGAAAGAGAGGTTTCCTATTGGAACAATCAAATTGCTAAACTATCAGCAGGTTTAAGGCCTATGGCCATTTTAATGTATGCTCAAACCACCAACTTTGGAACAACAAAGGATGAAGCAATAGCAAGGGTAAAAACCGACGCTAGCGAGCTATCAACTTTATTGGAAAACAGTTTAAACGCAGAAACCTATGTATTGCAGGGAACAGAATTGTTAAAAGCAATGGAATTTGAGCACACATTACCAGTGAATGAGGAGGAAGTAGAAGACGAATATGGATTAGAACTAAGAAAGACTGAGTGAAAATGGTCTTTGATAGATTTAAATTTAAAGAAGTGCACAACACCGATATAGGCTCTAGAAATCCTTTGAATTATCCACCACAACCTCCACCCGAGATCCTTTTCGGAGACCCTACCGATGGAATCTATATAGGGAGAACAGATGCTTTGAACACTCCTTTCTATTGGAACCCTAAGGAATTAACAAACCCTCATATTGTAATTGTGGGAATTACAGGTTCTGGAAAATCCTATACAATAAAAAGTTTTTTGATAAGGGCAAGCGTTGTCTGGGATGCCAATGCCATCATTATAGACTGGGCTGGCGAATATAAAGATTGGGTTACACAGAGTAAAGGGCAGGTAATCGCTTTAGGAAAAGGAAACTATTTGAATATCATGGATTTGGGTGGGATGAAGCCTTATGCTAGAATACAACAAATAGTTGAAACACTGGATTTGTTAACTGGTTTGGGAAGGTTCCCTGACCAAAAGCGATTATTGGAATGGGCTTTAGAAAAAGCTTATCTAGAAGCTGGTTTTAAGCTAGATTCCACAGAACAATTTGATGAGCTTGGAAGACCTTTGGAAGCACCTACATTAAAAGACGTTGTTAGAATATTGGAAGAGAGGAAGGCATTGGAGGGAAGAGCTTCTTCTTATATAGTACAAGAAATGGAAAACCTGATCTATAAATTAAAGCAATTTACACGTTCGGGAGATGATTTCTTTGCAAATAGAAGTACTATTTCATTGGATGAGTTGATAAGTTCTGGATTGGTTGATTTGGATCTATCAGGATTGCCAAATGAAACTATGAGAGCTTTAGGGGCTCTAACAGTCATCCAATTCATAAAGGAAAAAATGAGAACCCAAGACTTTAGACAAACCAAAGGTAAAATTAATCTGTTTGTTGTGATAGATGAGGCCTGGAAGATTAGCAAAGATGAGAATAGCGATATTGTTATGATAGTTAGAGAAGGTAGAAAATATGGATTTAGCTTGATTGTAGCGTCTCAGAACCCAACAGATATTGCAGAGGCTATTTTCAGCAACGCAGGAACCGTGTTTATGCTAAAGGTAAAATTTGAAAATTATTTGAATTATCTCCAAGGAAGCTTAAGGTTTAGCAATTATGTTAGAGAAAGGATAATGGGATTTGGAGTGGGACAAGCAGCCGTTAACATGTCCTTCCACACACCTGGAAAATACGTGCAAACCTTTATATTAGAAAAGATTGAGGGAGAAGAACCTTTAAAAGATTACTTTATAATGTTAAATGTAGTAGGGGATCCTATGGGAAGCGTATCTATAAGAAGGGATATATTTCGTGCTAAGCTCAAAGAATTAGGTCTAGATGCTACAAAAGTTGACCAACTAAGCACAGAATTTGATAAAAACAGCAATCATTTGGACATTGTTACATTGATAATCGAGATGGATAGGTTAGGTGTTGAAAGAAAGAAGATGGTGGAATTCTTTAAAGACCTTGGAATTGAAGATCAAACTATCATCAAAGCAATAGCTAGAGCCCAGGCTAAAGTAAAAGGGGCTGATAAAAGCGCTGAGCTAAGGCTAAGGTGAAATAATGAAAGTAGACATTATCTCCCAAGAAGAGATCAAAAATGGAAAAGCATATAAAGTAAAGTCAGATCCTATCCTGGAATTAATAGCAACCATAAAAAAGAAATTGAAAACCTATCAGGGAAATGAGCTTTATGTAAAAGAGGAATCCTTGGAAAAATACAAGGAAATAAGGAAGAATTTTGAGAAGTCTGTTCAATTCTTTGCTATAGTGGTTGTAGCTTTGTTAATAGTGTTTGTTGTGTTGCCAATATTGAATGGTTCTTGGGGAGCTCTACTTTCGGGCTTTGCATTAACAGTATTGCTATCGTTTTTGATGTTTGCGCTAATTTTGAAAAATTATATTCCTGCTATAGAGGATACTCCTGAAGAAATAGGTGATGGTAATGGCGAACAGGATTGAAATAACCGGAACATTAAAGGATATTTATTCTCTTAGAAGCAAGCTAAAGAATTTATCCAATTTTTATTATCTGGAAAAGGGTAACAATACGCAAATAGGGTATATTGAAAGAAAGGATTTGCAGGGAAATCCCAAAGAGTACTTTATAATAGAATTTACTCCAACAGGCATTGTTATAGAATACACAGATTCTGAAACAGAGAACCCTACCTTAAGAAAGTGGAATGTTCTAAGAAAAGTAATGCCTATCTTGACAATGGTTGCCAATGAATATAATTTAGATCCACAAAGCTTAATGGAAATCATTAATTATTCTTTGGAAGGATTGTTAGAATCTATTCCAGAAAGCACAAAGGCAGGTTTATTAGAACGTGAAGAACTAAAATCTAAGATAGCTCAATTGGAAAGGAAAATAGCATCTTTAGAAAAGGATAAACGAGAATTGGAGAAGGAGCTATTTAAGTTAGGGGAAGAGAACGAAAAATTAAAATTCAAGTTAAGGAAATATGAATCTATGTCTGATGATATGTTGAAAAAGAAAATAATGGATTGGATCAAGGAATCTGGAGGTGACTTTGATATCGGAGAGTTTTCAAAAACTTATAAAGTGCCTGAAGCTAGAATTCAAGAGATGCTAGAAGAGCTTATAAGAGAAAGATATATAAAACCTCTATAATAAAATAGAAGGAAACAATGAAAAAGCTTTTACCGATAAAGG
>WAPD01000075.1 GCA_015520875.1 Microcaldota archaeon | reverse complement strand
GTTTGGAAACTGCCGAATCTAATCTGAGAACAGGGGATCTTGAAACTGCTCAACAATGGTTAAGTAAATGTGAAACAGATAAACCTACAGTAATGGAACTCCGAAATTTGGTGGAACAGATGACTTTACTTAAACGGGAAATAGACGCCCCAGCTTATCCATTACCCAAAAGTTTGAACATAACTGAGAAGTTCAATTTATTGGATAGTGCTCTTATGGAAGGGAATCTAACACAAGCACGTAATATGTTGGAAAATTTGAATGATGTTTTAAAGGAGTATAATAAGAACGCTCCAACATACTTTAAAGCAAGAGATAGGTTAATGTCACCTCCTATCTGGAGAATTATTTCCAATGTTATCTATGTTTATAAAGTAAATGGGGCTCAATATTTTTACGATAATGGAGAATATGAAAAAGCTTTAGCTAAACTAAAAGAAGCTAGGGAAATCGCTAATTCACCCTATGTTGATGTTATTGCCTATGGGTTGATTTTAGGAGGAGCTTTCTTAGGAGCAAAAGCGTTACTCTTTAAAAAATAATCTTGCAATATAGAAACTAGCTCCGATCGTCTAGTGGTCCAGGATGCTGGCCTCTCACGCCAGTGACCCGGGTTCGAATCCCGGTCGGAGCACTTATTCTTTTGGGGCCAATCTTATAGGATTTCTTTGCATTTCTCTTGTTATTGAATCCCAAGCTCTTTCCATTATATAAAAGGGTAATTGCTCTTCAAAAGTCCAAGTAGTCTTTAATATCCTAGCCGGAACTATCCTGCTCAACTCCCCCTCCATATTATCTAAAAATCTACTCAAAGTCTCATGATGTTCAAGGGTTTCTAATAACTCTTTTACAATGGGAATTAGATTTTTAGTTTCCCCATTGTTCAGATGGGTTTCATAGTAACGAGGTAAGGACCTATCATTTAGTTCTCCCCGTATATGGGCATAAAGTTTGGATAAATCGCTATATTTGAAGGGTAGATGGCTAAGAAGGGCGAACTCCCTTAAAACATATAATCCATAAATGGCATCTAGTGCGCGTTTTCCACTCTCCCCAAACCCTTGCGCCATATCCGAAGTTCTTTTAAGATAAACCTTATCTAATTCTAATCCTTTTTTGTTTGATAGTTTTGAAAGAAATGGGTACAATCTCCTATCAACTCCATCAAATCTTTCCTGAAACTTAACCTTTTCTACCACATAAAATTTTCTGACAATCATTTTTAAATCTTATGTCAGAATAAAAGGTGTGCTTAACAGAAAACATTTGCTTATTGGATTGATTGTGCTTTTTCTCATTTCAATATATGGATGGTTTCATTTAAGGCTTGGGATAGATTTTGAAGGTGGAATGCTTGTTACCATTACTTCTTCCCAACCTCTAACCATCTCAAATTATTTTAACCCTCCTTACAGGTTAAATGAAAAAACAGTTCAAGACCAATATATTTATGAAGTTACAATTCCCAATCCTCCTGAATTGGAGCAAGCAGCTAAACTAAGAAATGATCTATCTGAATGTGTAAAAGAATGGGTTAATGCTTATAGTAGGAACCAATCTTCTGATCAAATAAAAAATAAATGTGATGCTTTGGTTTCTCAATTGGAAACCCTTTCCGGACTACAATTAAAAGAAAATGCTACTTTGCAAGATTACTCTGAATATGGAGACTTAGCTTATTATAAAGTCTTGAATAATATAAAAGAAAAAATTATCTCAAAATTCCCAAATGCTCAAGTTGACATAAGCACAATTACACCTACATTATCTAAAACATTTTTTGAAAAGATGAAGCAGGTATTCTTGCTTGCCATTATCTTCGTAAGCATGGTTGTTTTATATATATTTAGATCTTTGATACCATCGCTAATTGTTATGAGCGGTGCTTTGATGGATACATTTATTGTTTTAGGATTGATGGGACTTTTGGGAATCCCATTATCCTTTAGCACATTTGCCGCTTTGTTAGTGCTTTTAGGTTATTCTCTAGATACAGATGTTCTATTAACTTCAAGGTTCTTTAAATCAAGGGGCGAACGAGAACATATAATTAAGGAATCTATGAGCACAGGTATCTCAATGACTACGACAGGTATGCTTGCCTTTGCAATTTTATTGGCAATTGGATATGTTTTGAAAATTGTATTCTATAAAGAGATTGCAACAGTGGTTTTAATGGGACTATTCGTGGATATCTTCACAACATGGGGGCTTAACGCATTCTTATTGGAAAAATTGGGTGAGAAGAAATGAACAAAGCATTCATAGTTTCAGTTTTATTGTCTTTAATTGCCATTTTATTGCTTCCAAAGCCTAGTCTATCCGTGTTTTTGGTACTATTGGTGGATATTGCATTATTCTCAATATTCTCAAAAACAGATGATGAGAAGATTGCTTCTTTGTTTGCATTGGGTGGTCTGGCCCTCGTTGCATTAGCCTTGGGAGGTGTTCATACCGGAATTGACTTTAGTGGTGGAACAAGAATTGTTATTTCGCTATCGCAACCTGTGGACCAGCAAACCATGAATGAGATTATAGATAAAATAAAGGGCAGGGTTTCTGCATTTGGTTTGGAACAAGTGGTTGCGACTGGTGTTGGAAATAATTTGATTTATTTAGATGTTCCATCCACCGATTCAACATTCCCTCAAAGGATAGAAAACATTATCTCAAAACAAGGTAAGTTTATTGCTATTGTTGATGGAAAGGTTGTTTTAACAGGAAAGGATATATTGCCTGGAACAGTTGTTCCAACATTTAGACCTGATCAAATAGGAAGAGCTGATTGGGGTGTTTCATTTAGCATTACACCTGAGGCAAATGTTCACTTTTTGGAAAATGTTAAAGGAAAGGCAAACAGGCCTATTTACATGTTTTTAGATCCTGTAGAAAATGCTTATATCATCTTATCAAAATCTAAACTGGAACAATTGGGAGTTGTTCCACAAGTGCTGGAAGTTTTAACTTATCTAAACGATACAATTGTTTATGAAGAAGAATTGAACAATACAACTATTCCAGATGATGTCCTATTGATAACTTCATTGGAACAATTTAGACATAGAAACAATACAATTGTCGTAAATGAAACAGAGCTATATCCTGAGGTTGTGGGGAATTCAATTAACTCTTGGAAGGCAATAGGTCTTGTTTCAGCACCTAGGGTTTCTCCTTCTTTGGCTTCTGGAAAGGGTGTTGCAGGTTTAAGCTATTTAATAACAGGAACAGTTCAACCTGGGCAAGATCCAAGAGAAGAAGCCAAATATATAGCTTCTGTTCTAAAAGGAGGAGCATTTCCTGTAAAGCTTGAAATTTCTGGTATCACGAGAATTCCTGGATTTTTGGGAGAAGAAACCTTCAAATACTCTTTAGCAGGTATCTGGGTAGCTGTTTTAATTATTAGTTTATACTTAGCTTGGAGATATAGGAAATTAAAGATATTCATCCCATTGTTTATCACAACTTTAATTGAAAACCTTATTTTACTTACGATTGTTGGGCAGTTTAGCCTTGATTTAGCTGCTATGGCTGGTTTGATAGCCGCTGCAGGTGTTTCTATAGATGGTCAAATTATTATTACAGATATGTGGCTTAAAAAGAAGGACGAAATAAAACAAGCCTTTGAAATTATTAAAAACAACACATTTATTGCTTTAGTGGTTATGCTTCCTTTGATAGCTGTAGGAAGTCCTGAGGTTGTTGGATTTGGAGTTACTACTGCTATTGCTTATATTTTAGGGTATCTGGTATCAAGGAACTCTTATTATTCTTTGTTGAAAAAATTTGCATAATCCTCATAAAGGTTGAGGGATAGTTACTCAATTTCCCCGCCTAGGGCTAATTATTCCCAGAAGTGGGCCCGCCAGGACTCGAACCTGGACCTCCGCCTTGTAAGGGCGGCATCTTAGCCCTTCGACCACGGGCCCTTCTCTCTATATTTCGTGAATAATGTTTAAAAATCTATGAGTTCTGCATGTTTCTTTATTCTAGAGATCTCCTTTTTTATCTCTTCTATTTCCCTAGGTTTAAATATTCCCAAATCTGGGTCATATACATATTCTATTTCTTTTAGTAATTTATTCAAGGTAACGCTTTCTATTATTGCAGAAACTTTTTCATCAGGTGTGTTTAATGAAATTCTGGATAAACTTTCTAGCGTTTCGTTAAGCGTTTCCAATAATATTTTTGTTAAAGTGTAATTCTTTAGCGTGTATCTTAAGTTATGTTTAACCAATGTTAAAAATGAAAGGATAAATCCATCTCCTTTAAATACTACTGGAACAGTTACGTGAAACTGTCCATTGAATTTTTCTATCTTAGGCTCTTGGGCTTTGATAACAGGCCCTTTAGGAGTATCAATAAGAACATCGAATATCTTCCTACGTTTTAGACCTACAAAAACTCCTTTTCTAACTGAGATGAACTTTGGGCTTGAAGTTATTTGTTCTAGTTTTGCAGATATCACTAAAATAGTTTTTTATATTTCTGGTATTTAATGTTATGTGAGAAAATGCGGCTGCCGGGATTCGAACCCGGGTCGCTGGCTTGGAAGGCCAGCATCCTACCACTAGACTACAGCCGCTCTACCTTCTTTATTTGGAAAAGGTTTTATAAAGCTTATTCCTATTTTCTAAAAGCACCTTTTTAAACCATTCCACAGTAAGAATAAACAACCTTGATGAAGCGAGGTATTGCTGATTTGTGATGAAAAGACGGTCAGCTGAGGTGAAAATATGAGAATAGTATCTGATTTGTTGAATAAAATACATGCAGAAGTTAAAGATAGAAACCAAGTGCCAGGTGCCTTTGGGTTCGCATTTGAAATCCTAGAGGTGTCCCAGTTTGAAGACTTAGTAAGAGTGAAATACTCTTCAAAGATACCTTTTGGAGAAAAGGGAGAACTAGCAGAATATGCCTTTGAAGGAGAGCTATTCGTTTCCTTTAGGCCAGATGAACAAGAACTAAAACAAAAGATATTGGAAACATGGGAAAAGGAAAAGAAATTGGAAGATCAATTCCTATTGTTCATAGTTAGAGCAATTCAGTGGGGTTCTACACAATATTCAGCAATAATAGCCTATCTAATGAAATACAAGCCACCTTACATAGTGCCACAAATAGAGCTAACTAAAAAATCAACTGAATAAAACCAGGCCTTGGCCTGATTATTTCTCCATTTTTTTCTAATTGCAATAGATAATCTTCAACTTCTCTAGGTCCTATCCCAAGTTTCTCTGCTTCTTCTTTTAATCTATTTATCTCAACTTCTTCGTTTTCTTTACTTAATCTCCTTAATAAATCATCTAATGTTGCAAGCTTATCTCTTTTGCTTTTTGTTGTTCCTGTTGCCAATAAATCAATATCTAGTTTTCCGGTTTCAGGATCCCTTAGAATGCTTTCCATCATATAGCCCAATAGGTTAATTCCTGCTTGTGCATCCCTAACTTCTACAAAATTGCTTAAACGGGCTTTGGCATTTGCCTCTGCCAATCTTATAATCCCTTCCAAATATCTTGGGGTAATTGGAACAGTGCCCGCATTCTCTCCCTCTTTTCTTAGTCTAACATAATAATCTCTAATGTGCTGTGCTGCTTCCCTGGTTATTTTAGGATGAATATGCTTTTTTGCATAGGCTATGTATTTTCTTAAAGTGTCTCTATCGTAATAAACGGTTTGAATACCTTTTTGGCCTGTATGTAAACCAATAATGTGTTCTGCCAATTCTTTATCCTTTTCCTCATTTAAAATGTCCATTAAAGGAAATATTAAATCAAATCTTGAGAGCAAGGATGGAGGAATGTTGAATTGCTCAGGGATAGGTTTATTGAATTGGAACCTCCCATATTTGGGGTTTGCTGCAGCTAACACAGTTGTATCGGCTTTTAATGTGGCAACAATCCCTGCCTTGGCAATAGAAACTGTTCCACTTTCCATAACTTCATGCAAAGCGGCTCTATCCTCTTCATCTATCTTATCAAATTCATCTATTCCTACAATGCCGCCACTTGCCAATACCAAAGCACCTGCTTTTAATGTCCAGCCTTGGCCTGAAAGCTCATCTTTTTCCACGCTTGCCGTTAGTCCCACACCTGAAACAGTTTTACCAGAAACAAAGATGCTTTTAGGTGCCAATGTTAGAACTTGTTGAATCATCCTTGTTTTAGCTATACCTGGGTCTCCGATTAAGAGCACATGGATGTTTGCTCTTAAAGGTGTTCCAGATGCTGTTCTTTTGCCCTTTGTTCCACCTAATAAATGCAATAATAAAGCTCGCTTTACCTCGGGATATCCATAAATATCGGGGAAAATACTTTCTGCCAACTTTCTTTCTATTTCAGGATCTTTGGCCATCTCTTTAAAGAGTTTCTCTTCTTCCTTTGTGACCTCAATGGATTCAAAATCTCTTTTTATTCTCTCCATTCCAAGAACTTCCACATACCTTGGGAAATATTCTTTCTTCTTTCTATATTGGGAATCATAGTTTAACCTAATTATTCCTGAGATCTCAATAATATCCCCTGGAACAAATTTATTTATTAAATCTCCATCTAGCATTCCAACTATCTTTGCTGCAGGAGCTCCTGCATCCACTCTTTCCAAAAGCTCTTGAACCTCTATAAGTTGAACATCTTTGAACTCGCTTTCTCTGTATCGTTTTATGAGATTACCTTTTCTACAAATGGGACATTTTTTTGGAAGAGATTCAACTTGAGATAGATTTATTTTAATGGTCTCCCCGCATTTATCACAAACCAATGTCAATAATTGGACCCTGTTTTGGATTTCCCCTCTTCGTGTTATCAACCCTTTAAATCCAACCAATCTATTCAGATGTTGGGCACCTAAATCTTGAATCAATAAATCGTCATCCACACCAACTATTCTTATTTTAGGAACGATGGGTTTTCCAAGGAGGCTTTTTAGCCCCATTTCGCTTACAATATCTCCAGCTGCAGCCAAAAAATCCTCTGGATAAATCTTGGCCTTTTGCGCCAAATTATAATCAAATTTTTCTAATTCTTTGAAATTAATAACAAAGCTGTTTTTTTCTGGATATTGGGCAATTAAAGCACGTATTTCATCTTTTTGAGCATTTATGAAAGGTCTTAATTCATCTTTAAATGCTTCAACATCCATTGCTGTTTATAATTAGGTATTTGAAATTTAAAGCATGCCCATTAGCACGAAAGCTATTAAACAAGCGATAAAACATTTGGGACTGGAAAAGAGCTTTGAATATGTGCTTGTTGGGGGTACCAATGGGAAAGGGAGCACTGTTGCCATGCTCTCTTATGGTTATAGGGAATTGGGATATAAAGTGGTTTCTACACAATCACCCCATATTTTTGAGCCCCAAGAACGAGTCTTATTCAATGGGACTAGGATAAGTAAGAAAAAGTATGAAAAATACATGGAAGAAATGGAAAATTTACCATTTAAACTTTCATTTTTTGAAAAAGTTTCTTTAATGGCTTTTTTATATGCGGTTGAAAAGGGCGCTGATATCGTGGTTGGAGAGGTTGGTTTGGGAGGTTTAAACGATGCCATGAATGTTTTTCCCAAAGATTTAGTTGTGATAACATCCTTAGGCCATGACCATATGAAATACTTTGGAACTTGGAAAAATTTGATGAAAGAAAAATTTGCCCTTTTAAAGGATGCTAAAAAATACATTGGAATCTATAGTGTTGAATTGGAAAAATATGCAATTGAAAAAAGAGTTTTTGGAATTCATTATGGGCCTAAGAACTATTTTTTAACAAAAGATGGGACATTTGTTGATGGATCATTTACATCCTTGGTTGGAGTTTCTCAAATTATCAATTTATCTCATGTGAATGAAGTTTTTCGAGGAGAGGTGAAAGAATTTTTAGTCAGACTTCCTGGTAGCTGTCTCTTATACACATCT
>WAPD01000074.1 GCA_015520875.1 Microcaldota archaeon | reverse complement strand
TATAATGATTTTAACAAAGAGGCTTTCAATGCTTTAAAAAACCTTAATTATCCTGTTGATATCTATATTTTGGATGATTCTACAGACCCTAATATAAGAAAAGAAATCGATAGGCAAGGGGTGCCTGTTATTAGAAGGGCTAATAGAAAAGGCTGGAAAGCAGGTGCCTTAAACAATGCCATATCTAAAATAAATGCAGATTATTATGTTATAGTGGATAGCGATGAGCTATTGCCAAAAGATTTTGTGGAAAAAACCTTGCCTTATTTTAAAGATAATGTGGCCTTTGTTCAAGCAAACCACATCTGCTATAATAAAAATCAAAATCTTTGGACAAAGCTGTTGGGAATTGGAGTGGATTTGCATTGGTCAATATATCAACCTTATAGAAATACCTATGGAATGGTCCAGATTTTGGGACATGGTGTTATGATAAAAGGAGATTTATTAAGGAAAATAGGGTTTCCTGAGATAGTTGCAGAGGACTTAGCACTAACAATGGAATTCTCTAAAAGAGGTTATAAGGGCATATTTGCTCAAGATGTAATATGTGGGGAGACGTTTCCCCCTTCTTTTGAGGCTTTTAGAAAACGCCATAAGAAGTGGGCCCAAGGCACCATTGAAATTTTATTTAAAAAAGTTCCATCGTTTTTGTTGTCTCCTAAGGTGACTTGGTATGAAAAATTGGACACATTGTTGCCTTTGCTAAGCCTCCCTTTAGTTTTAATATTCCCAATATTTATTGCTCTGAATCTATTTATCCATCCTCCCTTCTATAGCGACCCTGTGGTTATCTTAATGACGTTAATTACTTTAATATCTCCTTTATTGATGTTTTTAAATTACAAAGCATCGTGGAAGGAAAAAATCATCACAATTGTTGCTAATACTTTGGCCTATGGTTCTTTGTTCAATATCTCATTGTTTTATAGTTTTAAAGGCTTAATAAATCCAACATTCTTAGTTACAGGTGAGAAAAGCAAGCATAAAGATATATTTCTATGGTTTGACCCTCTTGCAGGCATTATCCTAAATGCGTTTTCCTTTCCAAACCTTTTAGGGCTTTATCTCCTAAGCGTGCCTATATTAAACCATGTGTTCAAGGAGCGCTAAGCCAAAAACTCGGCAGCAGCATATGGGTCTGGAACAATTGTATAATGCCCTTTATAACCCTCCAAATGAAGCTTCCAATCATTCTTAAGACCCTTTCCGCTTTCCACTAGCACCAATAATGGTCTCCTTTTAAATTCTTTCAACATCCTAATATCGCTAGCATCATCGGTTATCAATGCCTCTATTTCAATAATACCCATCTCATTATCTCTTAAAAGCTTGAACAAATCCTCAACAAGCTTCTCATTTGTTACAATTTCCAAATCCAAATTACCAAAACCCTTCCTATATGCCTTTGCATAAAAAAGATTTACAAAAAACGGAATTCTCCCCTCAGGGGCCCCATCTTTTATAAATAATTGCTTCTTCCCTCTCAAGTACAAAAACAAAACACCTTCTATTGCCTCTTTAGACATATCAACATAGCTTTCCGCATCCCAACTATTATAATCAAAATAGGCTCTCCATGCTTTTTGAGAAAACTCCTCAGTATACCTTTTCTTATAAGAAGAAGCAATCATTTTAGCTTCGAATGATAAAGCAGGATTCTTAGCCCTTAAAAGAGCGTCCAATTCCCTAACATCCTTAAGTTTTTCCAACACCCCTATTACAGGCATAAAAGCCTTAGGTCCCTCTGACACATCAGCTTCCCAAAAATAATCCACAAATCTTTTTCCCAAATGAAGTAATTTCCATATTTTCCTAGGATACTCTTCCATTCCTTCTTTTAAATGGGGCTTTAATGCTTTAACAACTCTCTTGGAACTATTCACCACAGGTCCTTCTAATCTCCATACTATTGCCATGCTATATTTTACCACAAAAACCTTTAAATAGCATTTTTTACATAGCTAGCAGCTTCATAAGGATTATTTACTATAACATATTTTCCAGGATAAATCTTCAATTGATCCTTCAAATCATTTAACAAACCTTTTCCATTTTTAACTATCACAATCAAAGGAAGGGTCCTATTATTCCAACGATTTAACTCTATTAGATCCATTCTGTCATCTGTGATAACTGCATTTACCCTATGCAATTCCAAAATCCTTCTTAAATTCCCTGCAAACAAAACATTTGGAACCTTTATCTCTTCACGGTACTTTCCTCTGTCCAATAAAATCTGCAAATCTTTAATTAATTCCAAAGAGCTTTCCACTCCCTTAAATACAACGCCTTCCATGCCCAATTTCCTATAATTGGATAAAACTTTCATAGCTTTTTCAACCAGTGTCATATCCCTTTGATTATTTATTCTAGGCAATAGTTTTAGCACAAGGGTTGCTCTAGGACTTTCCCCATTTAAAAGCTCTTCCATCTCCCTAACGTTTCTAAATTCCTCTAAAGCAGCGATCAAAGGCATGAATAATTGAGCCTCTCTATCAGGAGTTTTGGGAAAATTACAGGCGATCCTAGAGCCCAAGTGAAACAATCTCCAAATCTCTTTTGGCTTTCTCCTAAATCCCTTTTTCAAAAAAGGCCTCAAGGCCTTTGTTATTCTCTCTGATTCATCTATCAAAGGACCGTCAACTCTCCAAACTACTACCATACCCTATTTTACCACAAAATAATTTAAAATACCTCCACTTGAGAATATTTATAATTACCCTCTCCTTTTTTCTCTACTTTTATTACCCTGTCCCAGTCTGCTTCTTTCAACAACTCATTATGGGTAATAACAATAAATTGCTTTATTTCTTCACCTGTTAAATTTGAAATGGCCTCTGATAGAGATTTCACAGCCTGTTCGTCCATAGATTGTGTGGGTTCATCCAATATCAACAAGGAAGATTTTGATAACAGTTTAACCAAGGCAAGCTTTAAAGAAAGCATATAGATGCTCTTTTCTCCACCACTTAACATTTGAGCTTCTAATTGTCCCATGGGGCTTTGAATATAGAATTTATAGGCATGGCCCACAGTTTTGTTAACATATTCATAAGATAAATGAGGAGCTTGATAATATCTGGTGGGACTCAATGTCTCCCATAACTCGGGCAAATAGGTATTTATAGAGGCAACAATTTCCTGCCTTATTGTTTTTTGTCCTTCTTCCAATGCCTCTTGTATGAATAAAAGCTCCTTTTTAAGCTTCTGGAGCTTTTGCTGTTTCTCATATTTTTGAAATAGCTCTTCATATTGGGAACTAAGCTCTTTATGCAATGAGTTCCATACATTTAACGTTTCTTTTAATTGTTCTATCTCTTGTTTTAGGGAATTATACCTTGCTAAGTTTTCATGATACCTCTCCAAAGTTTCTTCTAATTCTTTGGGCTTGAATGAAAGTTTTTCCAATTCTTGTTTGGTTTGTTCTAAATCTCTTAGAATAGCCTCTTTCCTCTCCCACTTCCTTTTTTCCTCTGTGTATTTTTTCAATTCTATTTCAAGGTTTTTGAGGGTTTGAAGTCTTTCTTTAATCTTTTTTTCCAACTCGGTCTTTTGTTCTTCTATATCTTTGATATCTAGGGATTTTATCTCTTCCAATATAGATGTTAATTTCTTTTTCACAGTGTCCCATTGGAGGCTTAGCTCCTGTATCTGGGTGTTTATCTTTTGGTGGAGTTTCTCCAACCTTTCTATCTCCTTTAAGTTTTCTTCCAATCTTTGTTTTTCCCCTAGTTTCTTTAAATAGACCTCCTTGAGCTTTTTTATCTTTTCATTATATTCTTGGATCAAGGATTTTATATGATCCTGTGTTAAAGGCCTTTTACAAACAGGACAGGTGCTTTTTCCCATCCCCTTTTTTATCTCTTTTATCTGTTCTTGGTAGGACCTTGCCTCCTGCTTTAATGCACCCATCTCTTCCTCCAATTTTGATATTTTATTCTTTATTTCCTTAGGATCTTGGGGTTTGATCTGGGAAAGTTGTTCTTGCAATCTCTTTATCCGTTCTTTCAAAGAGTTTTCCTCTTTTTTCAATTGTTCCAATTGTTTTAATAAAGATTGGTGGTAGGCGATTTTTTTGATAATCTGGTTTAGTTGGGATTGTAGGGTTTCTATCTCGTTTTGTAGGGATTTTACCTCCTTTATAAGAGATTGTTCTTTTTCCAAGGAAGGCCTTTCTACTGTGGAATAAGATTTAAGTTCTCCCTCTAAGAGCTGTTGTTTTCTTTGTAGAAAGTCCCATTTCTCTTTCAATGTTTTTAACCGTTCCAATTTAACCTTCAATGCATCAACTAATTGGGATTGTTTTTTTAAAACCTCTTCCTTTTCTTTCAATAGGGATTTTCGCTTTGATATCTCTTTTCTTGCTTCTTCTAATTTTTCAGAGAGTTCCCCTACCTTCTTGGGATCTACAGGTTCTCCTATGGATTTGTCTATTTCGCTAAGGACTTTTTTTGTTCCCTCTATGTAATGTTTAATCTTATGGATCTTGAAGGTTTTGTCCAAGATCTCTTTTTGTTCCCTGGGGCTTTGTTTTAAGAAATTCCCGAGCATTTCTTGTCCTCCATAAAGTATATTTGTAAAGACATCTTTGTCCATGTCCCAGAGCTCCATTAAGAGCTTGTTCACGCTTTCGGTACCCTCTGCCAGCAATTTTTTTCCCTTGAATAAAGTGGCCTCGCTTTTTGAGCCTTTGCCAGTTTTTGTTATCTTTCTTTCTACTCTATAAAGCTCTCCGTTTAGTACAAATTCTAAGGATAAAAATGCTTCTTTTTCCTTATGCCTTATCAATTTAGACCTATCTAAAGATCCTCTATAGGAACCTTTTACATCTCCAAATAGGGAAAAATAGATGGCCTCCACAATGCTTGTTTTTCCGGCTCCATTGGGTCCTAGGATTAGATTTCTTCCTTCTAAAAACTCTATTTCTGTATTTTGATGCGATAGCCAATTTTTTAACACTAATTTAGTAATCATATTTCCCTTATTGATAATGTGTATTTATCAAAATAAAAATGTGATGCCAATATAATACCAAATGGAACTAATATCAAAGCATTTACAACATTTGATAATATTCTTGTTAGTTCCAAATCCCTTGTTATTATTAGGAAAAACAGTGCAACGCCCAACATCATAACGCTTAACACCAGAGCATAAACAAATGGATAGTGCCATATTCTATGTTTTGTTTTCCAGAGATTTCTGAAAGCTTCCCTTAAATC
>WAPD01000073.1 GCA_015520875.1 Microcaldota archaeon | reverse complement strand
GCTTTATCCAATACAGATATTGCTTTTAGATTATCAGATGTTGTTAAGGATAGCATAACTTTATCTTCTTTTTTTGAGACCACATCTGTGGAAAATACATCTATTCCGTTATCAGATAGCAAACGCAAAAGTTTTGCAAGTGTTCCTGGCTCATCCGATAGTTCCACAACAATATCGTTTTCCTTTATTACTTTATATTTTCCTTCTAACAATTGCAATGCCTTTTCATAGTTTTCAGGAGAAACATAAATATTCACAAGAACTAAATCGCCCAATGTGGAACTATTTATAGATTCTATGTTTATATTTTCTTTAGCCAACTCATAAGAGATATCCAATAACAAATAAGGTTTATATTTTTCTATAATTTTTATTTCCTTCATATAGTTGTTTAAAAAAGAAAAGGTTAAAAGCTATGCCATCATAAAATCTTTATCTGTTTCCATTGCCAAGGATTTAACCAATTCATGCTCTGAGACTTTGTGAAACGTAAATGGACGCTCTCCATGTAAATTAATATTGGATTTTACATAGATCTTAGAATCTGAAACAAAATTCATGATATCCTTTGCATTTGCTTGAAAATCCACAGAAACAAATTCCCCTTTATAATGAACATCCACGGTTCCTGCTCTAGAAACAGATAGGTTTCTTTCTGCTTTGCTTAATGTATATAAATCGACTGCGCTTCCTAAACCAACGGATCTTGCAACGCTATTTACCATTGTTTCATTTAAAGCTAATTGTTCTTTGTGAAAATTCTCTTCCAATCTCTTTTTGAATTCAGGCATAAGGCCTAGTCTTTTTACCTCAAACAAAGCCATTTTAATATCTTCTTTTAGAGAAGCGTAATCCTTGTTCTCTAAATCATATCGAATGTAATCATTCCAAATTTCTTTTAATGCAGGTGTATCCTTTATAGTTTCTAGGATTGCGTTTAAAAAAGCTACATCATAAGCCATTCCAATTTCTGTATTCTCAAATTTGCTAACGCTATCACGAAGGAAATTATCATGCATCAAAGTAACTGTATTTTCCATAGTTAATTTGTGAGGGAAAGTGTATTTAAATGTATAGAGTTCCAAATTATATATGGAGGTATTTTACAGGCCGGGATGGGAAAGTAAAATAGAAAGTAGGTATAATCCGTTTGTAGAAAGGGCCTTTCATGAAGTGAAAATGCCTTATGTAAATAAAAAACACTTTATTGAAATGTTTTCCGCTGTTGCTATCCCCTCTGGATATTTATTGGCATTTATGAGCATCCAACACTATTTGGGATGGTTAAACGGTAAAGAAAGTTTTTGGATGGGGGCTAAGTTTTTGTTAATGGCTGAGGGATTAGACAGATTTAGAGTTATGATAGAGAATAGAGCAATGAAACTTTGGAATACTGTTAAAATTTTAGAAGAGTATGAAGGAGCAATTAAAGAAGAGGTTATCGTGAGACTAACGCGAGGGCCTAGAGAGGTATTTTTAATGGATAACAAGGGAGAAATTGAAGAAGAATTAAGTCCTTTGTTTGAAAGAATAGTGGAACAAGTAAAAAAACTATCCTTGAAATACTACCATGAACATAGAAAAAGTTTTGGAGATATATAGATTAAACAAAGAGAAGAATAAATGGCTCGCGAATAGGACACTGGAGGAGCTTTTAGAGAATTTATGTGATGAAACAAGGGAATTAAAAGAAGCTGTTGAAGAAGGAGACAAGAAAAAGATAACAGAAGAAACCTCAGATATATTTTTAGATGCATTAAATATAATCGCCTGGATTTCCTTAAAATATAGGATAGATGAAAAAGATGTTTTAGAAGTGTATGTTAGGAAAAAGGTCCATCGGCAGCCTTGGTTATACTGGGATAAAGAGCTAAGCGAAGAAGAACAATTAAAAATATGGAACGAGCAAAAGAAAAAAGAACTTAAATGAATTGCTTGAAAGTTAATTATGTTAGATGAATTTGAAGAGTTTTTGAAAAAGGTAAATCCTTTGCCTCTGGTAACAGGGTTTGAGGAGCATTTTGTAGAAGACTTTAGGAAAATAGTGCAAGAGTATTTGCCAGAGCATGAAGTTATTGTGGAGGAAAAGAATGTAATTGCCTTAGGAACTGGAGATATTGCACTCTCTGCCCACTATGATGAAATAGGCTTTGTTATCACAAATCAATATAGAGATGATTTATATAGAACATTGCCTTTTGGGTTGGTGAGCTTTGAAAATGGATATGGAAAAGTGTTCCAAACACAGTATCAGGGAAGGATCATTAAAGGAGTTGGAAGCTCTCCTATGCCCCACTTAGATACAGGAGAAAAGAGATTATTTTTAGATATGTTTGAACCTGTGGAATTGCCCGCTATGTGGCCATTTACCTTTGAAGATAGAGTTATAAATACTGGCGATAAATTATATTCCAAAGCAATAGATGATAGAGGTGGAGTTTTCCTTGCTTTAAAATTAGCTAAAAAGTATGGGCTTTCTGTGTTATTGATGGCTGGGGAGGAAGAGGGAACAACACGTTTAGAGCAATCTTTGAAAAAGCTTCCCAATACATTTATTGAGATAGATGCCATGTTTTCCACACAGGATGAGCATGCTCCCGAAAGTGCTTTAAATGAAAACGAATTGGGATTTGTGGCAGTGGAGGGGGCTGGAAAAGGAAATAAAGCACCTGATTTTCTTGTAAAGATAACTGAAAAATATGGAAAAGAAGTTAAAACACAAAGCAAATATGAGGTAACAGATGCTACAACACTTTATAGGAAGGGAAAGCAAGCAATAGCTTTGGTATTTCCTTTAAGGTATTTGCATAGCTCTTTGGAGTGTATTTCGAAGCAATCTTTGTTGAGCAGTTATTCCAAGATAGATGCTATCTTAGAAGAGCTTTTATCTTAGTTTCTTCTATTGTTTTTTCTTGTCCTTTCTTTCTTACCACTAGAATATCTGGTCTATCATCTTGTTCCAAGACCTCTATCATTCTTTTATAACTTATAACAGGTGGGTGATTGTTTTTCATTGGTTTTGAAAGTTCTCGTTCCACATCCTCCCTAGGTAACGAGACAAGCCTTCCAAATTCTCCGCCCATTGCCTTAGTTATTCTTTCTAATGCCCTGTCGAAGGCAGCACCTGTCATCTCGTTTACCCTTAAAGATCCCAATGTTCCATCCTCTTCTCTGGAACCATCACCTTCTACAAAATAAAGGGAATTTATTCTTCCTTTAAGACCATGCTCTAGTATTAAAGCTTCTATAACATTCATTGCATCAAAAGAGCCATTTTCCAAGGATTTAGCAGCTATTTCTTGTATCACTTTTGAGGATTTTACAATAACCCTTCCCTTAATAGATCCCAGTATCTGAACCAAAGTATCTATAATTAAAAGAGGGTATTTAATAGCAACCAAGTTATCTTTTCCCTTGTCTCTAATTAATTGTACCAATTCATTTGGATAATAGGCATAAGTTAAAGATTGGGG
>WAPD01000072.1 GCA_015520875.1 Microcaldota archaeon | reverse complement strand
CCCCAAAAGAATAAGTGCTCCGACCGGGATTCGAACCCGGGTCACTGGCGTGAGAGGCCAGCATCCTGGACCACTAGACGATCGGAGCTAGTTTCTATATTGCAAGATTATTTTTTAAAGAATAACGCTTTTGCTTCAGTTAAACATACACAGTATATGATTTTTTACCTTAATACCTCCGTCTATTTGGGGACTTCAGCTATTTTTCGCCGGAAATCCTTGCCCCATCTCACAATTAAAGCATGATACTCTTTATAGAGTTCCAAATCACGGGGTAAATTGCTTTCAAAAAACAGCCTGTATTCGTCATAGTCTTTTGCTTTAAATAATTTGTAATAATCGCAAAACCTTTTTGTATAAGCATCTATAACAAAAATTAATTTATCAAATGCATATAATAAAATAGAATCGGCAGTTTCCCTTCCAATGCCCTTTATAGAAAGCAATTCTTTTCTAAGTTCCATTGTATCCTTGCTTTTATCAGCTTCTAAAAACCATTTCGTTGCCTCTTTCAATGTTAACGCTTTTCTTGTGAAATATCCCGAAGGTCTTATTAATTCCATTAATGTTTCATTATCCAAAGCCAAAATTTTCTCGGGCTCAAGATAAGGTCTTAAGTTCCTTAAAGCCTTTTCCACATTGTTCCAATTGGTGTTTTGGGTTAAGATGGCTCCGACTAGAACTTCATAAGGTGTTTCAGCAGGCCACCATCCCTGAGGCCCATATTTATTCAAGAGTTTTTTGTAAAGAGCATAGACTTTGCTTTCTTCCTCCATCGTTTAAACCCCCTTATAGCCTTATATAAAAGGTCGGTGGCCGGGTTTGGGTAATTTATCTGGAACTGGGCATCTTTTAAGGATTTTAAAAACTCCTTCGGATTGTCCAGGTCTATTTCATAAGGAAGTTCCATCCTTGTTAGTCCCAGTTCTGTGAAAAAATGGGCATCTGTTCCCACTGCCTTATAGGGAAAATCCTTGAATAATTCCGAGGTTTTTTCATTTACATGTTTGGGACTTTTAGCATTAAAAATTTCCACAACATCTCCCAATTTAGCATTTTCCCCACCTATACAATGTCTCCCTTCGTCTAGGGGATGTGGAACATAAACAAGACCTGCTTGTTCCCTAATCAAATCTATTGTTTCCCCTAAAGACAACAAGGGTTTTATCTCCTCTTGCAAAAACAATCCTATTACATCCCCTTTTGTTCCATTTTCCAATCTAACGCTTATCTCTTCCCCCATTATCAAGGGAATTTCTTTTGAAAGTTTGAACGCATATTTCATTGTATTGTGGTCAGTTATTCCCAAAATTAAATTATTTTTCCTAGCATGCCTTTTCAGAATAAAATCCCAATTTAAATAACCATCAGAAGCAGGTGTATGTATATGTAATTCAAATTTCATGGACATTTCCCTCTTTATCGATTTTTAAATGCAATCCATCCCTTGCTACTACCACTGTTCCATTAAAATATTGTTTTGCTTCTTTTATCAATTCATCATCTGGCACTTTGTCATATCTTGAGCTAATGTGTGTTAAAATCAAAGTCTTTACATTGGCTTTAGAAGCTATTAAGGCAGCATCTTTTATTGTGGAATGTTTTTTCTTTATAGCATCTTCTTGATGTTCCTCTCTAAAGGTTGCCTCATGTATCAAAACATCTGCCCCCCGTATATGTTCAACAATAGCTTCATAATACATTGTATCTCCAGTGTATGCTATTTTCCTTCCAGGCTTTAAATAAGAAACCTCTTCCAATGAAATTTCTTTACCATCAACCAATGCATATCCATATTTCCTTAAAGAGATAAAATGCTTTGGAAGGAAATCTTTCACTTTTTCCAAGATAAACTTTCTTTTAGGAGCTTCTTCAAACAAAAACCCATAGCTTGAAGAGATATGTTTAACTCTAAAAGCCTTTACTTGGAATTTATCAGTTTTATATATGGAACCAGAGCGTATTTGTTTGTAAGGAATCTCATTCAACAATGGCAACCCTTTTGGAACAAAAACCTGGGGCAATTGGGGTAAATTTTGCATCTTTAATGTTTCCCATAAGCCATAAAGGCCTAAAAAATGGTCTAAATGCAAATGTGAAATAAAAATAGCATCTATGGAAAATCCCAAACCTTGTTTCATTATAGATCTTTGGGTACATTCTCCAACATCAAACAACAAAAAATAACCTTGGTATTTTAATGCAATGGCAGGTAAGCCCCTTTTTATAGAAGGAGCCCCTGCCGAAGTTCCCAAAAAGAATAAGTCTATCATGAAATCGTTATAATTTTGATGTGTTTTGGAACCTGGGAAATAGCTCCCAATCTATTTACACCGATGACTTTTGCCTGCTTCTCTAGCAACATGTTTAACAATCTTGGCGTTAGGATAACATCTCCGTAGAATTCTTCAACCTTGTCTAGTTTTTCCAGTTCTTTGAGGACATATCTGGAAGAGACTTCTTTTGCTCCTTTTTTTGTTATTATTTTAGTGGTGTTAGTTCCTGCCATTTCCTGTAGTTTTTGTTTTATTTCATCTTCTGAAACGTTCACAGGTTCTTCAGATGGCTTTTGCTCTTCATCTTGATGGAACTCTATTCTGTTTCTTAGGCTTTTGATAATTTCCTTTCTTGTCAGTTCTTCTACTTCTTTTCCTTCTGGGGCCTTTGCTATATAATCAATTTCCACACCTGCGCTTATTAGATTCTTTAAAATCATAGAAGCTCCACTATCTCCGTCTAAGAACACTATGATAGTTTTCTTTTTGCTCAATTCTACTATGGATTGGGGAACTTTGTTAGCACCTCCAATACCTACAACATTATAAATATCTGCTTTCACTAGATTAATAACGTCGGCTCTTCCTTCCACTAAGATAACTTCATCATAGGTATCAAAGCCTTTTACTGCTGGCAATCTCTCAGGACCGTATTCTATGATTTGATCTTCTGCCGCCAAAGAAATTAACTCTGAAAGCAATTCCTTTGTATCTGGCAACTCTGTGTTCATTAAATTCCTATAATATTGTTTTGCCTTTTCCACTATCTTTACTCTCTTTTCTTTCCTAGTATCTTCTATTTTATCCACTATTACCTTGGCAGCATAAGGACCTACCCTTTCAACAGCCTCTAAAGAAGCGGCTATTAAAGAGGTTTCTATTGCATTAAGTCCAGATGGTATTTTTATGCTACCAAATGTTCTAGTTCCCTTAACGCTTGCCACCACTTCTAGTCTTCCTAACTTTCCATTATTCACCAATGTTCTAATATCCAATTCAGGCCCTAGTAAACCCTCTGTTTGTCCAAAGATTGCTCCCACAATATCGTTCTGACTAACCTGTCCTCCGACCTCTATATGTGCATAAATTATATACTTCGTAGAATCTAAATACGTCTTCGCCATTTTTCCACCTCATTTAGAAGGGCCGAGTAGTGTTGACCCAATCCTTCACCCACATCCGGCGGGCCATCCCTACTCGGCTTCTATACGTGCCTTTTCTTCCACCAGGTCTATAATAGATGGTAGAATATTAAGAATATCGTTTTTTGTGATTATCCCAGCTAAGTATCCCTCTTTAGTTATTACCACTAATCGATCTATCCCGTACCTTGCCATTACAGAAACAGCCTCCTCTAATCCTGTTTCTGGGAATACTACTATCAAAGGAGCGCTCATGATCTCTTTAACCAGAGTATCATAAGGTAAGTTTTCTGCAACTACTCTTCTTACTATATCTCCTTCTGTTAAAATTCCTTTAGCTTCTTTTTTATCCACTACAACTACTGAACCTATTTTCTTTTCTTTCATGAGCTGGGCAGCATCAGTTACTGTTTCATTCAAATCCAATGTATAAACATTCTTTTTCATTAAATCTCCAACAGTTAATCCGCTTGACATAGTTTTTATATAGGGTTCTTTATTTTAAATCTATCACACCCAAAGCTACAGGATAATCTATCCCAAACCTATCTAAGATCTCTCGTTTTATTGCTCCCACTCTAAATTCATACCCACCAATTGTTCCTGAAAAAGAAAGCTCTGGGATAAAGAATCCTGAATTAGAACCCTCCAATATTTTAATTGGTAGTTTTTCTTGTTCCGCCAATGTTTTTATAACACTCATATAATCCTCTATTTTCAATGGGTCTTTAGCAATTAAAAAGCCCAATTGTAGATATTCCCTTTCATTATAGACTTTTCCCAGTTCAAAGATTTCGTGTGGGAAAGGTTCTCTTTTGTTTTTAGATTCTAATTCCAATAACGGAATTTCCAAACCAGGTCTCAGAGAATTGAATTGCTCTGTTAAAGGGTTCTCTATTTCCTGAACGTTGAGATAATATTCTTGAAAGAGTTTTTTATCTCCTAAGAACCATGTTTTTACCTCTAAGAAACCCATCCTCACAAAAGTATCAATGAAAGGCTCTTTATTCTTCTTACCATAACCTGGGATGTGGAATTCCTGAGGTTCAATGTTTTCATAACCATAATTTATTAGAGCTTCCTCCGATATATCTGTCCAATCCAACATATCAACCCTATAAGGCGGAATAATTGCTATATTGTCTCCGTATTCAATACCTGATTTTTTCAACAACTCCTTTAAAGGAAGATCCATTCCAGCCAATTGAAATATTTTTTCTTTAGGAGCTTCTACAGGGTAATACTGCATTGCCCTTATATTATGGACTTTTACTTGGGCCCCATGATCTATAAATAAAGACAAAAGAATGTTTAGGGTTTGTAGTACTGCGTGTTCATTTGTTCCAGTAACATCTATAAAGAATTCCTTTGTTTCAGAGGTTATTTTTGTTCTTTCGCTATTTATAATAGGGGGGAAAGATAGAACTCCTTGTGAATCTTTCAATATTGGGTATTTACCCGGAACAACTAAATGTCCATAGAGTTTTCCCTTTTCATGCTCGTTTAATATCTCTTCAATAGAGGCTTCCCTATCCCAACCCAAAGGAACAAATGAGATATCTGAAACTTCTTCATAATATATAGGTGGAACAATCTTGGAAAAATCATGTATTCCGATGGCGATTTTTTTTCGTTTTCTCCCAAACGTTTCGTGAATCTTTTCTTGGATATCAATAAGTTCTTCTATTAAAGATGGGTTGGAATTTGGTAAAGTTGCCAAACCTATCTCAATATAAGGTCTTGAAGAGACACCTTTAACATGGAATTCAATATCCCAGGGAGACGCACTGTACTTTTTTGGAGCTTCTCCTTTGTAAAGAGAGAGCATTCTTTTTATCCCTGTTATGCTTAGTAGATCAGGTCTATCCGGAGTTATCTCAATTTCATATCCTCCATCTGTTTCTTCAGCAGGAAACCCCAGTTTATTTAACAGTTCAATATCAACAGGTTCAGTGGTTTTAACTATGGCCATATTTTTAGATATAATAGGAATGCTTAAAAAAGCATATTCGCAAATCAACGAACTTCTAAAAACAAGATTTAAAAGATATATGTAAAGGTAGGATGATGTGCCAAAGGTAAGAAGAAAAATATCGAGAAAGATTAGAAAAGAGCTTGCTTTCTTAACAGTAAGGAAATTAAATCCTTTGGTAGCATCTATTAATGAATTGTGATGTTGCAAAGATTTTCCTACCTAGGTTTGGAAACGGCATTTGAAGAAGCAGAATTTGTAGTGTTGCCTGTCCCATATTCAAATTCAAGTGGAGTTGAATGTGCCAGGGAATTCCCTTTTGAATTTATAAAACAAAGCCTCTATACCCCAGGATATGACCCCCAATACAATATGGATTTGAACAAATTAAAAGTGCATACTATGGATTTTTATTTCCCATCCATTGAACCTAAAAAAACTATAGAAGAGTTGAGTTTTCTTCTGGATTATATAAAATCAAAAAATAAAATACCGATAATGATAGGAGGGGATCACAGCATAACTATTGCAGCAAAGGACCATTATTCTAGTTTTCTGATATTAGATGCTCATCTAGATCTATTTAACGAATATATGGGTTCCGAACATTCCCATGCTTGTGTATCCAAAAGGTTATCAGAAAATGGAACGGTTTATATCTGGGGGGCTCGGGAAAGGGAATTAGAAGAAGATTTGGAAAATGTTAAGGTAATAGAAAGCGCAAAGGAAATAAAAGAAAAAGAGTTATATCTATCGTTAGATTTAGATGTGTTAGACCCTTCATTGGTTAAAGTGCAAACGCCTTCACCAAATGGAAAAACCTTTTCTGAATTGATAGAGTTTTTAGAAACTATAAATAGAGAAAAAAATATTGTGGGTATAGATATAGTAGAGGGATGTGCTGAGCCATATACAGCTCAGCTAGCCACAAGGATATTATCAAAAATATTAATACAAAAAATTATTTCTTACTTTTAACGATTTTCACTTGGGCAGGTGTCACTATTAAGAAATTCTTATCCTGGACTAAAACAATATCCCCATCCAAGTTCTCTACCACACCCTTTATCTTTAGAACTATTTCCTTTAGTCTTTTCTGTTGTTTTATAAGAGGTTCAATATCCACGAATATTATATTTCCTTTTTTTACTTCTTCAATTATTAGGTTGGCATCCCCTTCATTCCTCAGTGGAATCTTCTTTACATACATCTTTGCAGGAGGGTGAACTGCATCTCCCACCATCTCTTCAGTTACTAATTTCTCTAAGTCTACTTCTGGTTTATATGGTTCAGGTTTTCCAAATAACTTATCTAGTATGCCCATTTATTTCACCTTGTTAATAATATATTCTATGGTTTTAAAAAGGTATCCCTAAAATAAATAAAGGAAGGTTTTTAAAGACTTTGAAGGAAAAATTAAGAGAAGCGGGGTGGGGCAGCCTGGAGTGCCCGCCGGGCTCATAACCCGGAGGTCGGTGGTTCAAATCCACCCCCCGCTACTTTTCCCATAGTATGATTCTCCACGGAACATCAATGTCTTTTTTATCAATATGGAATGGAATGATTAGTTTTCCCTTTTCTATTCTGTATGTATCTCCTTTAATTTTCATCTTTATGGTGATAGGTCTGTTTAATAGATTTTTCACAAAAATAGTTGTTCCATTTGTTCCCCGGACTAACTTAATTCTAACTACTAACCAGTACAGGAGTAAAAGTAAGAATATAGGGGGCAATACCCAAACATAATTGAATACCAAAACAGAAGATGCTCTTGTAGAAGCAGAGACTTTTGTTCCATTTTTTGTTACTTGTTCTTTTTCTTCCTTGGCTGTTTCTTCAACAGATGATTCTTTATGTATTTCCTTAGGTTGTTCCTGCTCTGACACTATTTTAATTCCAGAAAGTCCTTTTTCGGGTTCCACAGAAGGAGTTTCTTCCTTTGTAGTTTCCTTTGGTGTCTCATTAATGGTAACGTTGCTTGTTTCAATAACAAAGTATAATGATTTCTCTTTGAACTCCTTTCCATTATCACAGACCATAGTTAAGTTGTAATTGCCAGGACCCAAGTTCCATGTTTCTTGATAAGTAAAGTTGGAAGTTGAGAAACTATATTGGCTTCCATTTAGAGAGTAGTCACAATAGAAAGGTCCCTCTCCATAAAATCCTACCATTAGGTTGGGGGAAGAGTAGTAAATCCTTGGTTCCGGAGACAATATATCAAAATCAAACGGGTTATCTCCGGTTGGAACAATTATGGAAGGGCATTCATATGTACAGGCGCTTTGGTTCAAATCGTTGAAACCACTAACATTGGAACATGTGTTATTAAATCCTGTGCCAGTTCCATTTACAAGTATATCTAAGTTTCCTGTACAGATGTAATTATTGCCGGCATTTAAATAACCAAAAACCCACAAACCTATCTCGCTATCTGTAATATTTGTGTAGTTAACAGAAATATTTCCAGATACATTTATTGCAATTTGGAAATTTTCCAATGTTAAATTATAAATG
>WAPD01000071.1 GCA_015520875.1 Microcaldota archaeon | reverse complement strand
ATTGAAATCTTTGTTAATAATTGTTTCAGCATTCTATGCCATTAAGATTGTTTTAAGAATAGTTGAGGTTGCCCTACAAACATGGAATGAGCATAGGGAAGAGAAATTAGATCCTTCCATAATTCAAATGATTCACACAGTTATAAAAATCTCTCTATGGTCTTTGGCATTTATCACAATTTTAGCCAATTTAGGATATGATGTTAGCGCTTTGATAGCAGGGTTGGGGATTGGAAGCCTTGCCGTGGCATTTGCATTCCAAAGAATAATGGAAGACGTATTTGCCTATTTTGTTATCCATATTGATAGACCTTTTAAAGTGGGTGAAACAGTTATTGTAAATGGAGAAGGTGGAACTATTGAGAGAATAGGAATAAAATCCACCAGAATAAGGTCTTTGAAAAGCGGAGAGGAATTGATTGTTTCAAATTCCCAATTGTTGAATTCCTGGATCCACAATTACGGAAGGGTAAATAAAAGAAGACATCTATTCACCATCGGAGTAACATATGAAACACCAACAGAGAAAATGAAACAAATACCTGAAATAATAAAAGAAATTGTTGAGAAAGAAGGTGGTTCCAAGGTGGAATTCGATAGAGCTGTGTTCAAATCCTATGGAGATTTTAGCCTTAACTATGAAATTGTGTTCTATGTCAAAGAAAGGGACTATGGAGAATATTTAAGATTAGTTGAGAAGATTTATTTGGCCATAAAGGAAAGATTTGAGAAAGAAGGTATTGAATTTGCTTACCCAACACAAACCGTTTACTTAAAACAAGAAGAGGGATTTTCAAAAGACAATGAAGTAGGTAAGGTTTAAAAAACCTTCTATAGCAAATAAAAGTTGTAGCGGCCATAGGGGCAGGGAAACACCCGTTCCCTTTCCGAACACGGAAGTTAAGCCTGCCCACGGAGCCTCCAGTACTCCGTTGAAGCGGGGGAAAGGGCTCTGCCGCTACAACTCCCTTTTATAAAGATTTTTTCTCCTATATGAAACATGGAGGATTATATTAAAAACGAGATTATTCTAAGGAACATGTCCCTTGATTCTCAAGCCAAAATAGATTTAGATTCATTAACAAAATGGCTTATTCTAGCATTGGGGATTGGCAACCCTAAAAGCAAGCCCCTTGTATTTCTTTTTAAAAAATTGTTAGAGTATAGATTTAGAGAAAAATATTTCAAAATAACAGAGTTGCCATCCCACAATTATAGCATAAAAACCCTTTATTATCATTTGAATAGACTGCAAAAAATGGGGCTTGTTAAGAAAACTTCTGAAGGTTATCTAATAGGTGAAACACTAAAAGAACCTGTTAAAGAGTTTCTTTTACGATATTACAAAAATAGGATAAATGAGGCTTTTAAAACAATAAACGAGGCTTTGGATTCTTTCAAGACCAAAACCTTGTTATAATCAGCCGCTGTCGGTCTCATCACTTATCAGAGGTTGTTTATTTCATCATTCCTGAGCCGGGTGTGGGAGTCGAACCCACCTACACCGGTTTCTACTTCAATATCTGGAGCTGCAGCCGGTTGCGTAGCCGCTCCGCCAACCCGGCTATTTATATAGTTTATGCAACAATATAAAAACCATATGGATATTCCAGGTATAGAGATAATAGCGATAATATCGGCTTTTATTTTAGGAATTATATCTAAATACCTGGATGATTTAAAGGATTGGAAAAAAGCAATTATTGCTGTTATAATTGCCACTGTGCCTGCAGCCATCGCCTCCTACACAATTCCCGAGATGTACTTAGCCACCATTGTAGGAGTTTTTATAATGGGAAAAATAGACACTAAAGTACTATCTTTTTATTTCCTTTACTTGGTTTTAGTTATGTTGGTTGTTGATTATTTCTATGATATTAAAATTAAGTTATTGCCTTTGATTATATTTACTTTGGCGGCTGCATTGGATGAAAAGGAAATAAGAATTCTAGGAGTTGAAAGATTATTTTTACCCCTATCAGCTTTACTATTCATGATAGTTGGACTTATTTTAGAATTTTTCGATATTTATTTACCAACATTTGACCCACAATCTCTATTTAACGTAGGGTTCAAAGCATTTGTTTATTTATTGGCTTTTGATATAGGATATAGAATAACAGCCTGGTTGCTGGAAGAGGCTTAAAAACATTCCTTAGCTTAAAGCAATTATGTACGTTCAACACCATTATAAAGAATATTCTGGCGTTGCATATGAAAGGCCTGAAAGAATAGACTGGATTTTAGACTATGTAACAGCAAAGACTGTGCCATTGAACGAGGAAGAGGCTCTTAAAGCAATCCTAAAAGTCCATCCCCAAGAATATATGGAAAAGATAAAAGAGCTCTCAAGAAACAGGATACAACTAAGAGAGGATTTGAATTTTGAGCCCGGGCTTTACAAAGTAGCATTAAACGCTGTTAACACATCATTAAAGGCAGCGTTCCACAAAACCTTGGCAATAGTGAGGCCACCAGGACATCATGCTTCTCAAACAAGGGCAGAGGGCTTTTGCTATTTCAACAATTTAATAATAGCATCCGAAAACATTTATCAGGGAAAAAGGATCGCAATAATAGATTTTGATGCCCATTATGGTAATGGAACACACCGCTTGATTAAAGATAAAGAAAACTATTTCTATGTTTCAGTGCATGCAGATACCAATTTTAGCTATCCGGGAGAAAGGATAGAAAGCGAAAACTCCTTTTTAATAGATGTACTGCCTGCTGAAACAGACGATAAAACATTTTTGGAACTGTGGAAAAAGGCATTGGAACAAATTAAATCCTTTAATCCTGAAATAATTGCTATTTCCATGGGCTTTGATACATGGTACGATGACCCTGTTTTAGGATTTAATGTAAGATTTTATGGAACATACAGGAAATTAGGTGAAATGATAAAATCCCTAAATGTTCCATTTTTTGGGGTGTTAGAAGGAGGTTATGATAAAAGATTGGGGAAAATGTTCCAGGCATTTGCCCAAGGTCTTGGAATAAACACCCAAGATGAAACAATAACTAAGGAGGTTTTAACATTCAATAAAGATCCAGGAAAACAATATTTGTTGAATGAGGCTGGTGAGATATGGGAATTTGAAACAAAGGCAAAAAAGATAGGTGAAATAGAAAAGAAACCTGGGTATAACTATGAAATTGTAAAAGATAAGGTGGTGGAGAAAAAGGTTTTGCCTTTAACATTAGAAGAATTCTATAAAAAGAAAAACACGGGTGAGTTAAAAAGACTTTATAGAATGGGTTACCATATAGAGATTAAAGAAGAGGATTTATCACTAGGGGAGATGGATAAATTGTATCAGGCAAATTTTATCAAAGAATTAGAGGGTAGGATAATAGAAAAAGTAGAAGTAAAAAGGGACAAAGGAAACATAGAATTAACGTTATTTTTGGATAATGGGAAAAAACTTATATTAAAAGAAGGATTACTGATAGGTGGAAGCAAAATAGAGCTAGAGTAATTCTCTTATTTTCTTTTTTAAAGGATCTAATGCCAAAGTTAAACAACCTATTCTAGAAGGGTTGTCCTTTAAGTCCATTCCTGTTAGTTCCATAAGTGTTTCAGGCGTGTAATTAAGAACTGCTTTCAAAGATTTCCCCTCAATATCCTTCATCAATAGAGATGTTCCAACAATGCTTACTACGCAGCCAGATCCCTCAAATGAAGCCTTCTCTATTG
>WAPD01000070.1 GCA_015520875.1 Microcaldota archaeon | reverse complement strand
TTGTAGTTCTGACTTTTAAACATTTCTTAACACAATACTATTAGTGGAACTATGAATAAAGTTAGGAAGGCTTTAGTGATAGGAGCTGCTACATTATCTTTTTTCTCTTTAGCAGATAGGTATGCTTTGCCACCTGAAACCTTGGTAACATATCAACAGGACCAAGTGGGCGGTATTTTGTTTGGAAGAAAGGGCTTTGAACTTTCTACCAATAATTTTGTGGTTAGGTTGGAGGCTTTGAAAGGAGGATTAACTGTTTTGAAAAGACCTTATGTGAAAAATGGGGTTTTAACAGGAGATGTTAAATTGGGATGGATAGTTCCCACGTTTTATGTGGGGAAGGTAGAAATGAGGTTAAATGGCATCTTATTGGAAGATGGAGGGAATATGTTAAGATTGGGGGTTATTGATTCTCCGCTTGATATAAAGATGTTAGATGCGTTGGAACAGTTGTATAATGAAAATAATAAAGAATGGAGGAAAAAAGGTAGGTTTTATTATAAGAGAGAAGGTAATTATTTATATATGGCGTTTTCTCCTGATGAAAGCGGTTTTAATATGATGGTTTATGATTCTTGGGAAAAGAAACTTTTCATAGTTAATGCTAAACATCCTCTTAATCAAGGTTCTCATCTGGAAGTTAATGGTTTAGTTAAGGTAAAAAATAGTGGTGAAACTTTGGTTGAGGCAACAGTTAAAGATAATAAAGTATCCTTAATCGTGTTCCCTCCCCAAGATGACCAATTGTTAAGGGTAAAGGGACCAGTAAAAATGGAAATAACGTTTTAATTATTTTTATTGTAAAATAAACATGGAATTAAAAAGGAAATCCTTTGGAATCCCTTCTAAGCAAGGAAATCCTACAGGGGCTTTTGAGAGAGCTAAAGAAAGTTTTGAGAATTTTAAAAGATGGGGAAAAACCACAGCTTTGATAGCAGCTGCTTTATTACCTTTAACTTTTGGCCCTATTGTCCATGCTGAAAGGAAATTGCCCCCAGATGTTCCCTTATCTCAAGGTTATTTTTATGGAAAAAAAGGAGTTTTCAATTATGAAAATGCTAAGGGATATGCTGAGTTTAGGGCCCCTTATTATTCAGTTTTTGTAAGGGCGATTCCTTTAAATAATGGAGAAATGAAGATGCTTAAAAGGCCTGGGATTTATATTGACCCCAATTTTGAAGATCCTGCTTGGGCTAGCAAGGTTAGATTGGGATGGTTTGAAGGTTGGGTTTATTTAGGACATAATAGTATTATTGGCGACTATATTCATTTTGTGAGTGAAGGTAGAAACTCAGAGATATTCCTTTTGAACTTTAATGCTTCTCATAACCAAGAGATAGGAAGAAACTTTGATATGATGTATGAAAAAGTGCCTAGGGAGGGAACATGGGTTAAAATGAGGGTTAAAAAAACAGAAGACTTCACATATGCTGGAAAATATGCATGGGTATATAAAGATGGAAAGTACATGGTAATGGCTGCTCTTAACGAATTAGATGGAATAAACATTATATTATATGAAAGAGATAGAGATTTAGAGAAAGGAGGGTATGATGTGAAGGCTAAAAAAGTGTTGGCAACGGTAGTTATTTATCCTGGGTTTGACCCTTCCAATCCTCCTAAGATAAGCGTTAAAAATGGTGTTGTAAGCTATTATGATAAGGGGAAGCGATTGGTTGATTTTAGATATTTGGGTGGAACAAAAGCAGAATTGGTGGTTCATCCTTTAGGTGGGGCACAAGGAGAGCCTGTTAAGTTTTTAGTGGATCATATCTATAGCGAGGAAGGAGGGCAATAATGCCTTTTTAAGCATTTTTTATCACAATAGTAAAGATGGGAAAAAATTATAAAGTATCTGACACTAAAGGTGGGTCCACTTTTAGGAGTTCTGGTTTTAGGAGCGCTGAACCTTTACATGAGACGGGATCAAAGGGTTCTCTTGGTAACTCAAGAATGAATGAAGATGAGTTATTGTATAGATGGACAAAAACATTTATTAATGTAGGAATTACTGCTCTTATGGTAATGTCTTTTTATTTAGGATGGACGACCTGGAAAGCTGTAAATACGCTACGAAATTCGCCAACTAATGTCCGTTTTATCTCCAAAGAAGGAGTCCTCTTCTATTACAGCTATGGAGAAGCCTCTAAGAGCGATAAGGAATTTTATAATAAGGTAAAAAATTCTTTAAAACCTGGAGAAATCAAAAGGTTGGAAGCTCTCCCAAATAGCATTGCTATGAGGTCAAAGCAAGGGAAGGAAATAGCCATTTTAAATATGGCAAATAATACTTTATTCATAACAGATGGACATAATTCTAGGGAATTTTTATTTCCTTCAGAGATTAAATCGGTAAACGTCCAAGGTTCTACAGCTATTATTTCATTTAATGAAAGAGTTGAGAGTATGAAGCTAGTATTGGATGGGGAAATTGGGGTTTACTTAAAACCAAAAGGACTTGATAAATATGTTCCATTTGAGTTGAGAAAATGAAATTCAAAAAAGTGGTTTTAGCAGGTTTGGTTGCATTATCTCCGGTTGCTCTAGATGGGATTAAATCCAATCAAACACCTTTGGTATTTGAGGAAAGTTATAAAATTAAGAGATTGGAAGTTCATGAATATGATAAAGCATTGAACTTGTTTAATATAACTTCAAGAGGGTTAAGTTTAATGTTGAGGTTTAAAGAGAGGGTTGAGGCTATTAATAAACCTTCTTTAAGAGAAGATGGTGTGGTAGTTGGGAAATTTAAATCTGGAACAATTGAACCAGAGATCTATGTTGGAAAGCATGTTGCTTATTTAAGAGTATTTAAAATGGGATTGGAAATGGGGATGATGGATGTAACTGGTGATAAAACATTGAAGAAATTGATGGATGGCATATGGGATAGATTAAGAAGCTCTTGGGAATGGAAGGTTAAAGGAGATCTTTTGATGCTTAAAGGTGATAATTTCCTTGTAGTATTCCCAAAGATAGATAAGAAAGCAGCAATCTTTTCTTTATATAACAAGAGGACTGGAGGTTTACATATGCTTGTGTTAGAGTATCCTAAGATAGAATATGAGAAATATAGGTTAAAGGGACCTGTGCTTGAGATAATTAATAAAGGAGAAACCGTTCTAAAAATGCAGAGAAATAACTATGGACTAACAGGAATTGATTTAATATTTCCGGAGATGGTTATCGGGGTGTTGTTTTGAAGTTAAAATCTTGGGTATTGGCAGGTATTTTAACGGTTCCTTCTGTGAATGCTTTTGCCCATTATAAAAACCGTGTTGAACCTACTGTTATGGTAAGGGTTTCAGAGTATGTTAGAAAAGCTCCTAGAGTGGGGAAAGATGGTTTTGAGAGAAAAGAAAGGTTGTCATTTGAATTAAGTGGATGGCATTCTTGGTTTTTTTCTGGGAGATTGAAAGAAGTAAATGACTATGACCCTATGTTATGGGGATTGAAACCCGGAACTGTGGAACATTGGAAGGAAAAGAATGGAAATTTTTTCATTTTTTTAAGTAAAGATGGAAAGTCGGCTTTGTTTGTTGGTATTTATGATGTGGATGACGAGACATTTAAGGGAGTTGTTTCTTTATTGGGATGGAATGTGGAGACAAAAGAAGCGGAGGTTCTTAAGTTGTTGGGTTACTCTAGGGTAAGGTGGTTTTTAGATGAAACTTTCCTTGGGATTAGCTTGGGAAAGGGAAAACATCCTGTGGGTTTAGAAGTTATAAATAATGAAGAGGGAATAAGGGTTATTATAAAGGATGGCACTAAAAGGAAGATTTGGAAAATAAACGGAGATGCTTCCGATTAGATCGGAGAGAATTATTTGAACCTTTTTAAAAATAAAAAGGGTTAAAATAGTCGTTTGGATCAGCACGTTTGAAACCTCTACTGGAATTAGAATGAGTACCTCTGTTACTTCGATAGAATCAGATTATCTTAGATTAGGGTAACAGTTATAACTCTATCAAACATATATGGCATTATGGTGAAATCTCTTATATTTGGTTTGATGATAGGTTTTGTTCTTGTTGGAGCACAAGATTTTGAAGAGGACAGCTGGAAATATTTTCCAGAAGGTTTTTGCATTTTATTACCTGAATATAATGCCTGTATTGATCCTGCCGATATCGGAGAGCCTATCTGTGTTAATGTTGGTATGGAAAATGGTGGCGGTTACAATTGTAATATGGGAGAAGTCTTAAAAAGAGCTCCTGAGTTAATAGTATTCAACAATGAAGACACTTCAGATTATCAACTTAACGAATATGGAGAACTTCCTGAAACAAACATCTATCAAGAAATAGAAAACTC
>WAPD01000069.1 GCA_015520875.1 Microcaldota archaeon | reverse complement strand
TTTTAAGATTTCTGATTTGGCTAGTTTTATGTGCTATTTAGAATAATTTCCTATATTGATAGAAGGCTGATCCCATTCTATTGCAAATATTTTAGAAAAATAAAAATGGGAAAAAATGTTGAGATGGGATGGAATATAGAATTATCAGATAACATAGAAATCGGAAATGATGTTTATATAGGTGGAGAAACCATACTGTCGAGCAGAATTAATAAAATCATCATCAAAGACAAAGTCATGATAGGTCCAAGAGTTATCATAATAAATCAAAACCACGATTACCAAAGCAAAGACAGATGGAACAATTTTACAAGCAAAGGAGACATTGTAATAGAAGAAGGTGCATGGATAGGTGCTAATGCTATTATTTTATCAGGTGTTAGGATTGGTAAATATGCTGTTGTGGGTGCAGGCTCTGTTGTCACAAAAGATGTCCCCGATTATAGCGTTGCTGCTGGAAACCCTGCGAGGGTTGTAAAAAAGATCAATCCCGAGAAATCTCGGAGTTAAATATTTAAAGGCCTGAAGGATTAATCCCTTTAATGCTTAGAGCCATTATAAATTTTTTGACCGGATTATTGGTAAGGGGGATTATTTTTATAGTAATTTATTATTCATTCCAATATTTATATCATGACACCCATTATACTGAAGATATAGGTAAAATCGAACTTAAGTCATATAATTACAGTGAGTATGCTTCAAATGTTATCCCTGATTTCAACACAAGCCCCAAATATATAACATTTCCTTATGTTCTAAGGGGACACAATGGAACAATTGAAATGGTCGTTTATGGTGGATTAAAGGACTATCTTTCAAAGCTTCCCCGTTCCATTACCTATAATATTGGTGAAAGTCCTCCAACATCAAGAGATTTTGCCCATAAATTCATTGATGAACCTTATGAACAGATTTATCTAGACCAATTGGTGAACTTAATAAAAAGTGAAACAACAAACTATGATGACAGGGCAAGGATTGCTATTTCCCTTGTTCAACACATCCCTTATGATTACGATAGCTATTATAATAATGGAGAGGCAAGGTTTCCATATGAGGTCCTTTATGATAACAAAGGAGTATGCCAAGATAAATCCTATCTCTTGGCAGCTTTATTGAAAAAATTGGGATATGGTGTTGTTCTATTTGAATTTGAAAGGGAAAATCACATGGCAGTAGGCATCAAATGCCCTATGCAATATAGCTATAGAAACACAGGCTATTGTTTTGTGGAAACAACCTCCCCAACCATTATCACATATGCAAATGGAGATTACATCGGGGTAGGAAAATTGAAATCTATGCCCGAAATCATCCCAATAAGCAATGGAAGGTCTTTTGATGCTTCTGAGGAATATAACGATGCCCAAACATATGATTATCTAATGAAACAAGGCGAAGTCTTACCCGAGGATTTGTATAATCAATGGTTAGAGCTCACGAGAAAATATCACCTTGATTATAATTAAGGCTAAAACTGTGCCAAATATATCAGAGATAGGAAAAGCCCATGCTATCCCTAAAAACCCTAACTTTTTTGAAAGAATAAAAGCCAATGGAACTCTAAATAACCAGACATGCACCATTGACAATATCATTGATAAAAAGGTTTTTCCCAGTCCTCTAATAACAGCAACCAAGGACATCTGAGCTCCTGTAAATGCAAATCCCAATGTTAGAATTCTGATAAAATCTCCTGCAAGTTTAACAACATCCAAATCATTTGGGATAAATATTTGAGCAATTTTATATGCAAACATATACATAAGAATTCCAAATGATACCAGTATTGCTATACCTAAAAGCATCCCTACTTTAGTTATTTTCTTTATTCTAAGATGTTGTTTTGCGCCTTTATTCTGCCCGACCATTGTGACTAAAGCGGCAGATAATCCAATAGCAGGCAATACAGCAAAGCTCCACACCCTTATTCCTATCTGAAATGATGCTAATGCCACTGTCCCAAATGCTGAAACAAGGGATGTTAAAACCACAAACACCAAAGACCTGGAACTATATTCTAAAGCTCCGGGCAATCCCAATTTAACCAATTCCTTTATATATTTTAATGAGGGAGTTAGCTCTATTGAAAACTCTTTAAATAAAAGGAAAATTCCAACAATGGCGGAAAAGGCCCTTGTGATAACTGTTGCCCAAGCAGCCCCTTCTACTCCAAGCCCCAAATTAAATATAAAATAAGGGTCTAAAATAGCATTCAAAACAACGCTTAATGCAACTATATACAATGGAACCTTGACCTTGGCAACTCCCCGCATTATTCCTTGAAAGGTCATAAACACCACTAAGAATACACTGGCAAGGAATGTTGTTTTTAAATAAGAAACTGCTTTTTCATATACGCTTTTTTCTAAATGGTAAATGGATAAAAGCCAGGGCGCCAACATATAACCTAAAAAAGAAAACAACAACCCAACCGCAAAAGCCAATACCAAAGCATTATTAACCGTTTTATTTAATTTTTCTTTATTTTCCTCGCCTTTAGCATGGGATACCATGATATTGGAGGCCATCGTTAAACCTATGGAGAATGAGATAGCTATAAAAAGCAAAGGAAATGCAGCAGAGACAGCTGCCAATGCCCCTTTACCTAATCTCCCGACCCAATACATATCTATCATTTGATAAAGGGTTTGGAAAACATTTGCAAGCGTTATTGGAGCTGTTAAATATAACAATGGTTTTAGAATAGGACCTTTAGTTAGTTTCACCTTTCTTTATCTTGGGGGAATTGTTTTAAATTTGTGGTGGAAATAGTGTTTTAAAAAGATTAGCCAATAAGAAAATATGAATTATTTAGAGATACACACTAGGTTTATCCCAATAAGGGCAAGGAACGATGACGATTATATAGTGTTAGAGATAACCTTAACGAATCACGC
>WAPD01000068.1 GCA_015520875.1 Microcaldota archaeon | reverse complement strand
TTAACACAGCCTGCAAATAACAGCAATGCAAATAACCATATCATGACTTATATAATAAGGGAGTGCATTTATAAGAATTTAGGTCATTTGAAAAGAAGTATGAACGAGTTTAAGAAGAAAAGTTCTCCTGTTGAGAATAAAAGTGGTTTTAAAGGAAGAGAACCTAAGGTGGAAACAATAGTATCGTGGACTAATTTTGAAGAAGCAGTAAAGAGTAAAAATATGGATAAAATAGTAAAGGCGTTCATAGAACTTGTTCAAGAAGAGAGAACAAATCAAACCATCTCCTTTAGTACTAAGCTGATAAAAAACGCTCCTGGGACTATTTATAGGTTTGAGTTGCCATTGTTAGCTTTGGTAGTTTTGAGGAAAATAAAGGACCGAAAGATAGAAGATATCATTAAAGAAAAAGAAGGATCTCTAAGGTCTTTGATTTGGAATAATGAAGGATTGTTGGGGAGAAGGGCGAGCTTTTATTTGAGTCTGTTACCTGAGAAAAAGGAGTTAAACATCCATTCTATTGACCCTTCTAAGCTGGAGTTAGTTCCAGAAGGGGATAATCTTGTCGTTAAAATCAGGGATTAAAGGGCTTATAAACCCACCTATAAGGGTGCCCGCCCCTAATTATCGTGGATATAAAGGATTTGTGGAAAAGCTGTCTAGGAAATTAGAATTTCCTGTGAAGGATTTGGAACCTGTGGTGAAATTGGCTAGAGAGGTATGGGAAATCTCGGGAATAATAAGGAATTATTATCCAAAATCAATAACTTTAAATGCTGGAGACCCTAAATATGGACCGATAATAGTGGGATTTTATAGCTCCAAATTAAATGGGATTACTGAGAATTTGCATGTGTTTAGGCTCCAGTTAATACTGGGAACAAATGAAGTAAGACATGATATACCTTTGGATGAGAGGTTAGCAGGAAAGTTTCTAGAAATGCTTCAAGAGCGAGGATATAAACCAAAGGCCGCATATTTACCTGAGAACAACCCGATAGGCTTTGCTAGATATTATGATAAGTGAATTTGTAGTAACGTTTAGAGAAGTTTTTGAAATAGGTTTGGCATTGAGTATTTTGTTGAAATTAAGCCCTGGAACTTCTAAGAAATATATTTATTATGGTTTAGGAGGGTCTCTTGTTGTTGGTGTGTTGTTTGCTTCAGTTATGCATGGGTTATGGGAGACTTTTGAAGATCTTATTGAAGGATTTTTGATGTTATTGGGACCTTTGCTTGTGTTGACATTTGTGAAATGGATATCAGAAAAAAGGGTTATTGAAAATGTGAAAAGAGACACGTCATCTTGGATGCTGTTCTTAAGCTCGTTTTTGTTAAGTTTAAGGGAGATAATAGAGATAGTTGCGTTTTTATTTTCAATTTCTTTAATCAATGGGCTAAGTTATTGGGGGATTTTGTTGGGTGTTGGAGCAGGTATTCTGTTATCGTATCTTTTGTATAAATCCCTAATGGTGTTTAATGTAAAATGGGTTTTAGATGTAAGCATGGTTGCTTTGATAATTGTTGGTGGGTTGATATTTAAGGAGGGGTTAGAGATTTTGCTAAGGTTTTTGGATACTGCTGAGGAGCTTTCTTGGATTGGGAAGATATTTTATGTTTTAGGGGGCCTGTATTTGGCTTTTAAGAGATGAGTGAGATTATAGGGGTTTGTTAGTTAGGAATCCATAGGCTAAAGCAAAAGAAATCTATCTTGGGGGTGCCTGATGAAACGATTTATATGAGCTAAACTTAAGGAAAACAACTTAGAAAAAATATTATGGCACAGGTCCTTTATTTGATCAGGAATGCTATGAAGAGGATTACCACGAGTAAGGCTAAGAATGCTATAACTAAAATAACCCATATAGGGAGCTTTTGCTCTATTGGAGGTTCCTTAGGTTCATCTTGCTTTTCTGGTTGGGAAGGTGCTTCAGATTTTGGCTTAGAAGGTTTTGAAACCTCCTCAAATGTTATCTTTCCTAAATCCTTTTCCATAGAGGTCCAAGGGACACTAAAATATTTGTTCTTATAAGAGACCTTTATCTTACCTAACTTCAGTTGGTTGTTTTGTTGTTCTATGAAGAGTTTATCCTCTGGAGATAGTCTGTTTTTTAGAGTTAGGATAAACTTAAACCTAGCCCTATTATCTTGGGTTCTAACATTGTTA
>WAPD01000067.1 GCA_015520875.1 Microcaldota archaeon | reverse complement strand
GTATATTCTCTATAGACTATAAATTTTCTCCCATCTCCCTTAATATAAATGGATATGATTTTAGGGTAACGTTTGATCCCTCTACCCATACCTTAACCATGAAAACTGATCTTTTGGGAGAGTCTTTTCCTGAGGTTACCCGTATCTTGTTTGGTAAATCATTAAAGTTGCCTTTAAGACCTAAAACTCTATATCCTATCTCTTTTAATTTTGAAGTTCCCAGAAAGCAGGACCCTATTTCTAACACTTATTTAAAATATGTGGAGGTGGCTAATGTGGATCATACTGCAATATGGAAATCCGCAGTGGAAATGGTGGGAATGGGTGCAGCTCTTCTTTTGGTGATGTCCATATTTATGTTGCCATCACTAAATTTCCAAGAACTGGAAAATCTTTAGATGAACCTAAAAATAAAACGACTTCAGAAACAGAAGAATCCATAAAAGGAGCCCCTTCTGGATTTAAAAGAATGCTTGGCATAAACGATTATAGTGATGATTAGCAATGATGTTAAATACTATAAAATCTCTATCACTTTTATAAACATTTCCAACCAATAATAACCATGGTTAAACACAATTTAACACGCAGAGACTTTTTAAAGAGGAGCTTAGTAGGAGCAGCCGCAGTTGGCACATGGGCACTTGCTAAAAAGTCCCAACCAGATTCCATTCCTAAAAAATTAAACCCTAACACACAAAAACTATTACAGGAGCTATTAAAACCTGTACAAGAAAAAGTTGTTTCCAGCGTTAGAATTCAAGGTATTAACTTCAAAATCTCCTATCAACATTCCCGATTAATCCTAAAAACAACAATACTAGGAAAAGACTTTCCTAGATTAACAAGAGCTCTCTTTAAAAACCCTAGAAACCTTCCCAATGATTTACAATCCTATTCTATTGAGTTTACATTTTCTGTCCCAGTTTCAGCAAGTAAAGTTTCCAACAATATTTATTTAGATAAAGCAAAGCTAAAAGGAAGCGTATTAACAAAATACATTTTTGGAGCACTTGGAACAATGCTAGCACTTGCTTTTATAGATGATGCTGTTAGGAAACATTATCCAAGGTTATATGAAGAGACAAACAACAGAATAAAAGCTTTTATTGAGAACGCATTATAGATAGGTGGGCTAATGATGAACCTTGTGCGCAGCACTGAGCATTGATGAAGTGACTTGACGCTGAAGCCCTTTTAATCCTTTTTCTTTAAATTAAAGGGTGAAGCTTAGAGATTTAACAAATGTTCCGATAACATCCTTTGATATTATAGGAGATATCGCCATTGTCTGGGTGCCAGACCAATATATGGACAAAGCTAAAGATATAGCCCAAGCCATTACTAAAATCCATAAAAGGGTTAGAGCGGTTTACAGAAAAAATCCTGTAGAAGGTACTTATAGAACTCGTAAATTAGAACTAATCTATGGAACACCTGGCACAGAAACCATAACCAAAGAAAATGGTATTTTGTTAAAATTGGATGTGGAAAAGGTTTTCTATTCTCCAAGAATGTCCACCGATAGATTAAACATAGCTAAAAAAATAAAACCCTTTGAACATGTTTTAGTTCCTTTTGCAGGAGTTGGTCCTTATGCTTTGCTAATAGCTAAAATGGAACCCACAGCAAAAGTTGTAGGAATAGAGTTAAACCCTGTTGCTGTTTCCTATTTCAAAGAGAATATAAAATTAAACAAGCTTTCCAATGTCACAGCAATAGAAGGGGATGCTTCCAAAGAGATGAAAAACTGGAGAAGGTGGGCAGATAGGATAATAATGCCCATCCCTATGTATGCCGAACACTTTTTGAAAGATATTCGTGAAGCTGTTGGGAAAAAATGCTATATCTATGTTTATTTATTTGTTGATTCCAAAAATCCTTTGGAAGAGGGTAAAAAGAAAATAGAGCAATCGTTGGGAATGAAATTTTTAATAACAGATTACAGAAAACTAAGGAGCTATAGCAAAGATATAGATGAATATGTGTTTGAGGTTTTTACTTCAGAGGATTTCTCCCCAAAAGAGCCTTTAAGAAAAGCCTTTATAGAATGGCTAAAAACAGGCAAAGGAGAAAAACCCAACATTGAATATAAAATCTGGACACCCGATCAAGATCTATGGGACTTGAAAAGAACTAGCGACTTTGTTTTAGGGATTGACCATTATAAAGAAGGTTTGGATTATGTTATTTCAAAAGAATTGGCTAAAAAAAGAGGGATAATATGATTTCCATTGTAATTCCCACATATAACGAAGCAAAATACCTGCCCAAAACCCTAGATTCCATTTTAAACAATAGGAAAAAGCCCGATGAAATCATTATTGTAGATGATAATAGCAAGGATGGAACACAAGAGATTGCTTTATCCTATGGAGCAAAAGTTATCACTGTAAATAAAAGAAACATAGGGTATGCGAGAAAAACAGGTTTTGAGCATGCAAAAGGAGACATTATAATTTCAGCATCTGCAGATATTGTTGTTAATGAAGATTGGATAGAGGAATTGGTCTCTCCTTTGAAAAATTATGATCTTGTATATGGTTCCATCTATTTGCAAAACCCGGATTTTATAGAAAAGCATTTCCAGGTTTTTTTAAACAATTTGGCAGAATTCCTCTGGAAAAGAAATATAATATGGGCCTCTGCCGATAATATAGCGTTTACAAAATCCTTTTATAATAAAATAGGGGGCATGAAGCCTTTAAAAACAGGCGAAGATATTGATTTTATAAAAAGGGCAATGGCACATGGAAAAGTATTTTTTAATAAAAAAGCAATTGTTTACACAAGCAGGAGAAGGATAGAAGCTTGGGGCAAATGGAAATACTTCTGGTTCCATTTTAACAATTTTCTAAAGTTGAACTTTGGTGGAAAGCCAGAAGAGGAATACGAACCCATACGTTAATAAGAACTTATAACATAAATAAACAAAAATGATAACTGTGGAAGACCTTTCCTATAGTGTGCTTAAAAATATCACATTCCATGTTCCAAGAGGAATGTTGGTTGCAATTATTGGGCCTAATGGTGCTGGAAAAAGCACTCTGTTAAAAATCATTGGTGGATTGATAAAAGATTACAAAGGAAAGGTTAAAGTAAATGCAAAAATCAAATTCTATCTTTCCCAGCATCTGCCAAAAGAGTTGCCAGGGTTGAATTCCGAAGTAATACTAACAGGATTGGAAAAGTCCTCTTTTTATGACATTGATAAAAAAGAATGGGGAAAAGCAAGGGAATATCTCTCTTTGCTTGGTTTGAAGGAAAAGCCCTATGATGAGCAATCAGGTGGTGAGAAGCAGAAAACTTTGTTGGCAAGGGCCTTAATCTCAGATGCAGAACTTCTATTATTGGATGAGCCTTTTTCTGCTTTGGATGTTAAAAGTTCCAATGTTGTTTATAAGCTGTTGAAAGACTATGTGAAAAAAGGAAAAACAGCCTTGGTGGTCACTCATGATTTGAGCATGGTTTCTAAATATGTGGATAGGGTTATTTGCTTAGGAGGAAAAGAATTTTTAACATGTCATGTGGATGAATTCAATCTAGATACAATCGTTAAGCTCTATGGAGAAGATTTCAAGGTGATCCACCATGTCCATTGAATTGCTGTTTTTTATCGGAGTAATAGCCGGTTTAATAGGGCCTTATATTTTGATAAAAAAGCAAACATTGGCTGTTGATGCCATTGCCCATGGGTCTTTTGGGGGTGCGGCCCTTGCCTATTTCCTTGGATTTCATCCTTTAATAGGAGCCTTAATATTTGCCTCTTTAATGTCCTATTTTTTAACCTTTTATTTCAAGCAAAAGCAAGAGATAGTTCTAGGATTAACTTTGGTTTTAGGCATGTCTTTGGGACTTGTGTTTTTCTCTTTAGCAGGGATCTCCCATGAAGAAATTGTCCATTATTTATTTGGAAATCTTGATAATGTTTCCATTTATAGAATTGCTTTAAACATTATTACAGGGTTGTTTGCATTATTCTTCCTTTGGAGATATTCAATGCATTTGTTCTCTGTATTCTTTGACCCTGAGGGATCTCAAGTTAGGGGAATTAATGTTGTTAAATTAGAAGGCATATTTAATCTGGTTTTGGCATTATCCATAGTTGGAATGTTATCTATTGTCGGAGCATTGTTAGTATCTGGTTTGATGATATTGCCATCTTTAATAGCCCAAGCTTTAACTCCCAAGTTTTCCAAACAACCTTTAATCTCTGCTTTCATAGGGGGTTTAGCAATGGTTTTAGGTTATTTTATCTCATTAAAATTGTCTCTACCAACAACACCTATTGTTATATTTTTACTAGCCTTGGTTTATCTTGTTTTAAAGTTAAGGTGAGCTCAGACTGCCCTTCACTCATCAATAATCAGAGATCACCTCTGTCATCATCGCTCTTTTAACATTAAGAGAAAACAATATAAAAAATCAGCAGCTACTCTTGTCATCACTAATCAGACAGGGACGGTGTCATCAAATACAGCGTACTATACTTTCCCATTACACTATTTAAACATATAGGGTGTGTAATAAACGTGCTAAAGCTAATTCTAGAGACAATAAAAAAACTTCCTAAATTTCTTGCGATAAAGCTTTTAGAATATGTGATAACGGGCTTTGTATTGGCTATTTTGATTTTTTATAAATTCCTCTATTGGAACAAGGTTTTAGAATTGATTGTTGTTGGATGGTTGTTAAAGGAATTAATTTCATGGTGGTTTATACCTGTCAAGGTTGCTTATGCTAAATATGGTTCTTTGGAAAAGGCAATGAAAGAGACATTTAAGCACTTTTTTGCTGTGATGCTCGGGATTATTGTTATTTTTATTGTGTTGATGCCTTTGGGGTTTATAGGATTGCTTTTGGATAGATTAATGTGGATTATATTGTTGCCTGGGTCTTTGTTATTGGGCTTTTTAGGCGGTTTTATCGGCAGAGTGATAGCTTTAATAATTGAAAATATTGTGTTGTTGCCCATAAATGTAATTCTGGCTTTTCCAAAATATCTTTTGATGATAGAGTTAATGCACAGAAGCTCTTTTTGGAGAGCATTAAAAGAAAGCCTCTCTTTAAAGTGGTTAAGGAAATTGGGGCTGTTGTTGGCAGGAGGTTTTATCTATGGATTGTTGCCATCTTTGATAAAAGAAGCTGTCTTTTGGAGTGTTTTAACAAATGCCTGGATTTTGTTTCCCTTGGTTTTTGTTGTTGGGTTTATATTGGATAGCTTTGGAGAACTATTTATAATAGTGTTAACGTGGAAGATCCATGAACTGGAAAAAGCTAATTAAAACATTAAAGGAATTGAATAAAGATGCACCTGTTTTTAGAGCCCAAACATATTTGGATACAAAAGAAAAGAAATTTGTGTTTGTGTTCTTATCCTCTAGAACAAAAGATGATATAACTTTGGAAGCAACAAAACGTTTATTCCAAAAATATGGGACGTTTGAAAATATTGTAAATGCTCCTGAAAAGGAATTAATGGAACTGATAAAGCCTGTTGCTTTTTATAGGCAAAAGGCAAAGAACCTTAAGAAAATTAAGAAAATTCCCGAGACTTTTGAAGAGCTTTTGAAATTGCCAGGGGTTGGAATAAAGATAGCAAAGGTGTTTTTAGCATCTCTTGGAAAACCCTACATAGGTGTGGATACTCATGTTCATAGAATTGTAAATAGGCTGGGATTGGTGAAAACAAAAACACCTGAGGAAACAGATAAAATCTTGGAAAAGATTGTCCCAAAAGAAGTAAAAAAAGAACTAAATATAGCTTTGGTTGCCCATGGTCAGATGACATGCACTCCTATAAACCCTAAATGTGATCGCTGTCCTTTGAGGTCTCATTGTGAATATGGGAAGGGTTAGAGTTTTTTATTCTTTTAAATGCTTCTAGGAACATAGGTAGGGAACTGGCCATTCTATATAATGTGTGGGCTATAAGGGCTTGGGTAAACCCTTGATTGAAGTATATGCTTGCGAATAGTACCCCTCTAAATGCGTTGGCCGCACCTTGCACTAGTGCCATTGGTTGGTTTAGATAGAGGAACCATTGTCCTATTACTAGATATTCTCTGAAATAACGGGCATATCCATATAGAGTTGATGTTAATGGGATGTGTGTTTGTGGTGGTAATATCAATGACGGAATAACTCTGTAGAATAGCTCTTCTCTAAATGCCTCTTTAAATGTAAGAAGAGGATATGCTTTTTTAGCCATTTTTAGAGCTTCTTTCTTTGTGGCAGCTTCTTTAAGCGCCCCCATAGCTATCTCTTCACCCATCTCTTTTGATAGTTCCCTTACAGGTCCTCTAACCAATAGATAGGGTGTGAAACCTAACCCTAAATAAAATAAATTTCTTTTCCAGTTATCTCCTGTTTTGCCTGTCACAAATTCCACTATGGGTTTTATTGGCTTAGGTGGGTCGCTTGCTATTTTGTATGTTCCGAAGGAAACTGCTGCAGTTACCGCTAGAGGTAAAGCCACCTTACTTATAAGGCTCATGCTAATTTTTTTACAATAGGATTTAAAAATCATTCCCTTTAAAAACACTTTCACACACATTAAAGCATGTTAGCAACACAAAAGTTGTTTAAAAAACCCTATAACAGGCAAGCTTTTGAAAATCCCTATCAACAGTTCTCCCACGAATTAACCATTGCCACAGAGATGAGAAAAAGAGGAGTTAATGCTGTCCCACCTTTGATGGTGGAGGGCGATTATTTGTTATATAAACATAGGGATGAACCCACTTTGGATGTTGCATTAAAAAAGGATCCTGCAGGGGTGGGAAAGAAATTGGGGTTGGCACTAGCAAGGTTGCACACTTTAAAAGATGGAACCTTCGTGATTCACGGGGATTTGAACCCTAAAAATGTTTTAATAGGGGAAGGGGCCATTTTTATAGATTTGGAATATGCAAAGATTGTTAAAAACCCGGAGGCAAAACTAATGGAACTATGGGGCGTTTTTACAACCCTAATGGAAAAAGAGCCTCTAAAAGCATTTGTTTCCACCTATTTCCTATTCCATATGTTGCCAAATACATCAGATATTTATTATGAGTTGGGAGGTGAATTTTTAAAAGGGAATAATCTCTTCCCAAATGCTAAAGCATTAAAACCATTATGGTTAAAATAGTAAGGTAATTATTGTGAGGGTGATAATTTGTATAGAATAATGGAAGTTGAGGACTTAGTTAGAGTTCCTCCCCACCTTACTAAAAGGGAAATCCCCGATGCTATCAGAGAGGTATTATTGAACAGGTATAAAAATCAATATTATGAGAAATTTGGTTATGTTGTGGATGTTGTTGAGGTTAAACCTAGCTCTGAAAATAGAGTAATCCTAGGGGACCCCAATATTTATTATAAAGTGAAATATAAATTATTGGTGTTTATCCCAGAACCTAACGAAGTTTTCTTAGGTATTGTCAGAGATGTTGTAGAATATGGAGCTTATGTGTTGATAGGTCCTTTTGAAGGTCTTTTACACATTTCTCAAATAGCAAAAGAGAAATTCTATTTTAACAGGGAGGAGAGAAAATTAGAAAATAAGGATAAATCAAAGTCCTTGGCACCTGGGGATAAAGTCTATGTGAAGATTTCCACAGTTTCTATAAAGGGTTCAGTGGCAGATGCCAAGATCTCACTAACAATGAGAAACGAAGGGCTCGGAGCTGTTTCTTGGTATGAGGAGAAGAAAAAATGAAGGCTTGTAGGGTTTGTAAGGCTATTGTTAGGGGGAAAAAAGAGGGTAAAGAGCCTTTAAAATGCTGGAACTGTGGCTCCACAGATTTAACTAAACACTTCTCTGGCATTATTATCATTTTATCAGAAGATAGCTTAATAGCAAAAAAGCTTGATTTAAAGCCTGGTGAGTGGGCAGTAGAAATCAATGATTAAAAACCCTATCATACAATAAGGCTATTGAGGTGTTTATATGGGAAGAGGTAGAGAACCTTTAGTAACATGTGATGCTTGTGGTAGAACAATACCACGTGATAAAGCAGTTGAATATAGCAAAGGCATTGTATTCGACATAGACCAAAAAGAGATTATCCTTGACCTAACAAGGAAAAAGGTCTATTATTGTATAAGTTGTGCAAAACACAGGAAGATCTTTGAGAAGAAGAAAAAGAGGTTGAGAAAGAGGAATGACTGAAAATATCCTCACAATAGAACTGGGAAACATGCCCATGTTCATATATAAGGGGAAAGTAGGTTATATCGTTAGTCTTTATTTAGATATAGAGGCAGCCGACAAAGTAGGGGACATAGCGGCTGTCTCTGCCTCTGCTAGGACAAAAGAGCAATTTCTAAAAGCTAAGCTTAGAAAAGTGACCTCTTGGGCCGAGAAAATAGGATTAAAACCAGGGATGCAGGTAAAAAGGGCTATAAAAATCCTGGAATCTAAAGGTTTATAAATCCTATCTTAGAAAACAAGAACCATGAAAATTCCTAATACCATAGTGACATATTGTCCTTTCTGTAGAAAGCACTTAGAGCACAAAGTTTCTCTATATACTCCTGGTAAGAGAAGGGCATTGGCTTTTGGAGAAAGAAAGCACGAAAGAAAGATGAAAGGTCATGGAGGTAAGAGAGCTGGTAAGAAATCTGTGAAAAAGCAAGGAAAAAGACAAGTTGTTATTCTAACTTGTAAAGTATGTGAGAAAAAGCACACAAAAGTTGCTGTTAAAAGCAGAACTAAAAAGAAATTAGAGGTGAAAAGATGAGCGGTAGCGATTTTTGGAAGGTTAAATGTAAAAAATGCGGGCATGAGATGATTGTATTTTCCCATGCAACTAGAGAGATACATTGTGAAAATTGTGGGATTTTATTGGCACAACCTACAGGTGGAAAACTCCACATTGTAGAGATGGAGATAATGGAGACCTATGATTAAAGTAAAAAAAGGAGATATCTTAGTTGTTACCATTTCCAAAATAACTCCCTATAATGCAGAGTGTAAGATTTTAGAATATCCTGATTATACAGGATTTTTACATATATCAGAGGTGTCTAGTGCCTGGACAAAAAACATCCACCACCATATAAAAGTAGGCCAGATGAGGGCAGCCAAGGTCTTAAATGTAGATGAAAAATCTAAAGTTATTGAGATATCTCTAAAGAGGGTTTCTAAATCAGAGGAACAAGAGGCCATAGAGGCCTATAAAAATGAAAAATCTGCCCAAAAGATAATACAAGCTGCTTTACAAAAGGCTAAATCCAGGAAAAAATTAGGACCTATAGAAAGGAAATTGAAAAAGAAATACGGAGGTATCTTTAATTATTTGGAAGAGGTTAGCCAAAATCCGGATTTGATAAAGGAACTTCCTGAAGAGATCCAAGAGATTGTTTTAGAGGAAGTTCAAAGGAGGTTTGCTCCTAAGGATGTTACAATAAGAGCTCAATTTAAGATAGAAACTTATGAACCTGACGGAATTCTTAGGATAAAGGAATTGTTTAATGGTCTTGATGTGTTTTATTTAGGCGGTGGCCAATATTACATGGATTATGTTGCACCTGATTATAAGCAAGGCCACAAGGAATTGAAGCCTTTGTTATCCCAATTGGAGAAAAAGGCCAAAGAACTTAATTTGAATTTCTCTTATGAGGTATTGAATTGAAGATAAGAAAGTGTGAGGTTTGTTCCAAATATACATTGAAATTATATCATTGTGGAAAATTAACAAAAAAGGCCAACCCACCCAATTTTAAAGAACGCTACATATTATTATTTTATGATAGTAGAAACCTCACTAATCCAACCCTTAAACAATAATTACATTAGATGTAATGCTTGTGCCCGAAGATGTATCATTCCTCCAGAGAAATTCGGAGTTTGCGGAGTTAGGAAAAACGCCAATGGCAAACTTGACTTAATCGTTTATGGGAAACCGGCAGCCATAAAT
>WAPD01000066.1 GCA_015520875.1 Microcaldota archaeon | reverse complement strand
GGATTAGTAAAGAATTAAAACCCTTTTATAATACTTTAAAGTAAGCTGGGGTCGCCTAGTGGTATGGCGGTGGCCTGCTAAGCCACTTCCCGTAAGGGTTCGTGGGTTCGAATCCCACCCCCAGCGCATTTATATTATTTTAGTTCCAAATTATAACATGGCATTGGCATTTGATCCCTCTATCCAACAACAAGAAGAAATTGAAGGTTCGCAGGAAGCTTCTCTCGGAACAGCTGTTTCCATTATTGAAAATATAAAAACCGATGTTAAGGTAGATGTTAAAGTAGAGCAAATCTATTCAGATGATGCTTTAAGGGAAATTCTTGGAACTGAATATGAAAAGTTTTTAGAACTGATCAAGCATTTGCCTCCAGAACTCCAAAAAGACGCTCTGTATTCCATTAAAGCTTACTTAGAGGGCCAAAAACATACTTTAGAATCCTTGAAAAACTATCTTAGTTATAGTGTTTATTCCACAACAGTTGATGAAATAACTCAAACAAAGGAAACCTTAATTGGAACAATTACTAAAAAACGTCAACCTGGAGAAGACCAATATTTTTATAGGGGAAAAGAAATAGATGACCAAGGTTTTTTGGTTGCCACATTTGGAAACGCTAAAGTTACCTTACCTTTAGAAGATGACTTAGGGAAACAAAATAAAGAGCTTAGGGAACAAGATGGTTATGAACATGTGTATTGGATCCATAAGGATGGAGATAAAGTTAAAATAGAAGAATTGGGGGAGACCGGAGATACCTATAGAGGGAACTATGTTCAAACTTATCAATATGTCCAAGACAATAATGGAACACATGTCTTGAGCTTCCAATACAGGCCTGATAACGAAGGAAACATTTTAACTTATTATCAAATTGATAATAATGGCTGGAAAGTTTTAGAAGATCCTAAGGAGCTTCAAGGATTAAGGGATGAGCTCGGACGCGATATGTCCGAGGTTGTTAAAGAAAAAGAACCAGGTTTTTTTGTCCCAGAAAACGAATTCTTTTCAATGTATCTTTATACTCCGACTGGACGTGAGCAATTATTGGGAGGTTCAGAACCAGCACCACCTACCTTTAATGAAAAGCTGGAGCTGGTGAAACAAGAGATCTCCCAATACATGGAACAATACGAAACAAAAATTGAAACGCTTGAAGAAACCCCGCCTAAAGAATTGTCTTCAGGAGAGTTCTCCCTTATTATCTCTGAAGCCTATCAACTGGCTATTTCACCTAAGGAAATTTATAGAAATCCCTATGTTTTGCCAATGGATGAAGAAACAGCTATCCATTCTTTGGAAAAACTGGGTCTTAATGGAGAGCAAATAAAAGAAACTATAGATCTCTCCCATGGAAATCCTTATACCTTGGCCAGGATGGTAGATAAGATAAAAGAGCTAATTAAGGTGCCTGAAAATAAAAATATTGAAGAAGAACAACCTCTGGAACAAGGACCTTTGCTAGGAACAAAAGAAGCATTTCAATTTTACTTAGAGTATAAACAATTGTTGGGCGGTGGGGAAGAAATGCCTAAAAATGAGATTACGGAGCAAAGTTCCAATGAGATTTTACCACAAGAATTGGAAAATGTTATAAAAACTGATGAAGCAACAGCCAATGTTCCAAATGAAGTTCCAGAAGAGATTAAAAAAGAGGCTCAATATTATGCGGAAGCAATAGCGGTAATGGACTGGACATTGGATAAAGAGGATTTTGCAAACTTTGTGGCCCAAAAGCTTTTAAATAAACAAAACGCATAATAAATCATGTTCAGGTATTTAGGCCATTCAGCATTCTTTGTTGATTTAGATGGAACAAAATTGCTAATAGACCCATGGATTACAGGAAACCCAAGCACCAAATATGATTTAAGGGAAATCATGGGGTGGGGCATTGATTATATTTTGGTAACGCATGGACATGCAGACCATGGATTAGAAGACGCTATTAAAATATCAAAAGAAACAGGAGCACCTGTTGTTGGAACATTTGAATTGGTGAATGTGGCAATGGGCCAAGGTGCTAAAGGAATCCCAGCAAACACAGGCGGAACCCTTTCTCTAGGGAACTTAGAGGTTTATCTAGCCCCTGCATTCCATACATGTCCTTACGGATCACCCATAGGCTATGTAATAAAAGGGTCCCAAACAATATATCATGCAGGTGATACTTCTTTAACCTATGAATTCAAAGTCCTATCCCAATTGTTCAACATAGATTGGGCTTTATTGCCAATAGGCGGAACGTTCACAATGTCCTATAAAGAATTGCCATTAGCACAGGAATATCTAAATGCAAAAAACTATTTCCCAATGCATTATAACACATTCCCTGCTATTAGGGTTGATTTAGAAGAAGTGAAAAAGTATGTCCCAGTATATGAAGTGGGCACTGAGCTTTAGCCTTCTTTTTCTTTTAGGTTGTTTAAACGGCCCTACCATAGAGGATTGGAAAACCAATTCCATTATATGCTATTCCAATAACACAATTGTTTATGGGGACCATGGAAACCTTGCCATAATAGATAATGGAATAAGAACCATTGTTTATTTGAATGGAACATTGTATGTTAAAGGGGATTCCAATTGTCCTTATTACATTTATCGGAACTATAAATGGAACGCATCTATGAAAGCTGTTTTCCCAAATGAGAGGTTCCAATGCAAATATGGGAAGAATGCAAGCGTTTTTAAGATAGAAAAAGCATGCGATATTAAAAATACTTCATTGGTAAAATAAAGCAATGGTAAGCTTTGAGGATTTTAAAAAGTTGGACTTAAGGGTTGCAAAGATTGTTAAGGTTGAAGCTATTCCAAACAGGGATAAGCTTTATTTGTTAACATTAGACCTCGGAGATGAGCAAAGGCAAATTGTTTCAGGTATAAAACCTTATTACAAGCCAGAGGAACTAGAAGGAAAATTAATCGTAATAATAGCTAATTTGGAACCTAAGAAAATAGCAGGGTATGAAAGCAAAGGGATGCTTTTAGCGGCTTACAATGGAGAGAAATTGGCACTATTGGTTCCAGATAGGGAAATAGAACCGGGCACTGAGGTCTCATGAGGCTTTATTATGGTTTAGTTTTGTTGTTGTTTTTGCTCTCTATATTTGCCATTTTAGGCTATAATCAACAGTTTTCAACCCAAGAAGTGGAATTGGAAAAATACATTAATACTATTCTAACTTATTTGCATCAAAAATATCCTGATGCAGATATCATAGATGTTGTTTCTGTTCAAGATTTAAACAACACCAATAAAAAAATCACCTTTAGGATTACCTTTAATTATACTTCACCTTGTCCAAAACGATACCATGCCTATTTTATTTACCCTGAATATTTAACAAAAGAGGTTCAATTAGATTTAATAACCTGGAACTGTGAGCTGTGTAAAAAAGGTCCTTGTAAAATTATTTTTAAAGAAGAGGCTATAATCGCAGCTTATAACAAAGTTCCATCTTTAAAACAAAAACATCCTCAAGATATCTTAGTAAATTTTAAAAACAATACTTGGAATGTGACCTTTATTTACCCAGAAAAGAATATTAGCGTTTACTTAAGCGTGAATGGGACTTTATTAAATCAATAGTCTTCAAAACCTCATCTAAAATATAAGGTTCTCTGGCATTTTCCCATTTCCTAACAAGTTCCAAAGAAGGTCCTATTAAAAATATGGTTGGGATGATTGTTTCATAGACTTTGGATTCCAATTCTCGTTCCATTATAACATTATATTGCCTCATAACATCTTTCCCAGGATCCGATAATATTTTTATCTCTCTATAGGGAAGCATGAAATTGCTTGAAACAGACTCTGGGTTTATTAAGAGGATTGTGGCCCCTCTTCTTTTAAACTTATTTTTATATTCGCAAAACTTCTCCAACATCACTTTTGCAAACGAAACACTATTTTTAGGATAGAAATAAAGCACTACCCACTTTTTCTTATAATCCTCTAATGCTACTGGAGAACCTGTTTGATCATAAAGCCTGAACGAATATACCATATATATCTATTTTCTCCCACTTAAATTTAAATCTAACTCCCACATCCTTTTTGCCAACTTTCCCGAATACATAAATTTATCTAAATTTACTTTTTCCTTATTTTCCCTGTGTTTTTTCAAAAATTCCTTTATCTTTTCAAATGCATAAAGCTTTAGCTCCCCGGTTAAAAGCTC
>WAPD01000065.1 GCA_015520875.1 Microcaldota archaeon | reverse complement strand
TCATGGGCTATTAATTTCAATTTATATAACATGTTCCAATCTGATGCTAAAAATGTTTGGGCAAACACAACCAAACCCACAACAGCTATTAATATAACAGAAGCTACCATCAAATCAGTTGTATATGAAAGGCCTTTCATTAGCTTTTATTTATTTCCATATGAATTTAAACCTAATTGTACCATTTTTTATAACAATCATAACCATTTTTAAACACAATTTCATAAATAATATCATGGTTGAAACATTTGAAGCTCAACATCTTACAAAAGCTACAGAAGTTTTAGAACACGTTGAACGTGGAGAAGACGAAAAAACTATTTATACTTCAAAATTATATAAAGTTCCTGAGAGGCAAGAACCATTTTTTAATAATCCTACAGGCGGGGACCTATATAATATTTTAATAAACGGAACCCATGGGAAGTTTTACAAAGTAAATGCTGATGTTGGGGAAATAGCTCAATTGCTAGTATCCCAGGGTGTTGTTAAGGATAGACTAATTGCAGAAAATATTGCAGCCTTTATTCTTTCTCTATCGGAAAAAACAGGCGTTGATCCTTCTTTAATGGTTAGCAATCTTATATCCCATTTGGAACAAACATCCCAAGCACAAAAGGAAAAAATAGATCCAGGTATTTGGGGAAGTTTGGTCAGAGGGGTAACAAACGATGAAGCTAAATCCTTTGTGAAGAATGGTAAAGCAAGCTTTCAGGTAGGAGAATTTAAAGTTGGAATAAGAGTGGATGTCCATGGAAATCCTTATTTTATGTTAAATGGGGAAGTTATCAAAGGAGATGGTTTGGTAGTAGGGATAAAAGATGGTGAATATAAAATAGTTGCATTGAACAATATTGATAAAAATCACGACATTTATAAATACTACAAAGAATTAAGTGAACAAGGTTACGATGTTTATTATCTTTATGTGGGAGATATTAGAAAAGGAAAGAATGTGTATACTGGTTTGAGAATAGAACATTTGGATGTTAATTATAGGGGTTCAGCCAACTATTACGGAGTTTCCAAAATCGAAACCACCTTTGTGAGAAATGGAGAAGATGTTAGAGTATTGCAAATTAGAACACTAAATGTAGATGGCCACTATCAACAGCAATATAGGCTTATTGATCTTCAAGATGTGGCAAGAGCAAGTTCCGCAGACTTTAGATGGGGGGATGAAAAAACAACCATGTGGATGAAATTTAGTGAAAAAAGTATAGAAAAAAGAACTTCTCTCGGTTATGAAGATGAGTTTGGAAGAACCTTTGCCCAGTTATTCTATAAAGATGAGAATGGCCTTTATCACTTGGACCCTACTTTAACTCACGTCCAATTCTATAATTATGACGGAACATTAAAAAAAGAATTCTACAACGTAAAACCAGAAAACAGAGTTTCCTTTTTATTAAATCCCACAATATTACCAATAGCAAAGCCAGTAGAGAAAAAAGTTCCAATCCAATATTATAACACCACTATACAAGGCCCAGATTATTCCTTACCAGGTAAGGAAGTTTCATATTCTCTCTCAACAGACGCCAAAGATTCCACAGGATATTATTCATTTGCTTTAGTTGATAGAGCTGATGGAAGGTGGATGGCCGTTCCTGGTAGAGAATTCACCTACAATGGAAAAACCTATCATTTAACCTCCCAATACTTAGGAGAATATATCCACACACATGATAAAGACTTTGTAAGAGTTTATCTTGATGAAAAGGGAAATGTAGTGGATGAAAGGACACCCAATTATATAGACATTCTTTATTTTGGAACAACTCCTAACTCTCTTTATCTGTTTGCATCTCAAACACCCCAAACATTCTCCACAAGTTCTAATGTTACATATAGAGTTGATGGAACAACAACTGTATATGGTGTTGCAATATCACAAGAAAGATCTTTGTCTAAAACATTAAGTTCAACAACTACAGAGATCATAGAATCCCAAATAAAAACCCAAATCTTGTTCCCAGCAAAGGTAAACGAGACAATAGAAATGCCTTCTGTCACATTAAGCTACGAATCTAAAGGAAAAACTTTAAACCCAGAAAACGCATCTGTTGATTATCTTCCAGTATTTGTATCAGAATCTGGCACCCAATACTTAATTGGCCAAGGATTAAACAAATTCGGAAACTACGAAGTAGGGGAAAATGTTTTTGCTTTAGCTAAGTTTAGCGATGGTGCTTGGTGGATAAAAGTAAAGGATGGTAAACTAGTGGATGCTTATACAAGCAAGGAAGGAACTTGGGTTAAACTAGATGAACTTCCACAAGAGGCATGGCAAAAGGCCCAAATAACAGAAGAAAACGGTTCTTTGGTAATAAAAGCTTCTCCTATAAAAATCCCATATCCACCTGAAATAGCCAATTCCATAAAGGAAGTTAGGGCCTATATGGAAGGAACTATCACAGTTGCAGGACAAGAAGATGCCTTCTCATCCTATGTTTCCAGAGAATTAATGCCTGTGGAAATTCCAAAGCCTGAAGTAAAACCAGCACCTAAACCTAGTCCTAAGGAGGAAAAAGCCCCACCACAAGAAAAAGAAGAAGTAAAACCAGAAACAAAGGTAAAACCTGAAGTAAAAAGAGCCCAAACAACCATCACAGTACCTGATACAATAGTATTGGGAACAAAGGAACCATATAGAGCAAGCGTTAAAACGGACATTCCCACCAAAGAAAAAGCCTTATTTGCTTTAGAAGACCTCGGAAACAATAGATATAATCTTTTAATCACAAATCCTCAGGAAGCAACTTTAAAAATAGGGGGTCAAGAATTTAAAATCTCCAAAGATGTTAAAAGGCTAGGTTATGTGGAAAATGGTACTCTTTACATCAGAGTTAAAGATGGGAAAGTAATAGATGCTTCTTTACCTGAAGGTGATTTATTAAAGGTAAAGCTTGGAGATACACCTCAAGAATGGTACTCAACATTAGAACGTCTAGGATTGAACTTCCTATTTTCTAACCAAACAGGGGAATTCACAGTACTTCCAGTGTTAGGAAAAAGGGTTCTATGGTATGGATTTGGGGTTGATAAAGAGGTTAAAAGCACAGTGGCTAAAGACGAAAGCCTATATGCAAGACCTGAGGTTGAAGGAAGATCTCACAGGTATGAGTTCGGAAATGATCTATTCAAAATAAGGCCAAATACTATCACATTTAGAGTAGAAAAAGAAAATAAACCACTTTCAGTAGATCAAGTTTCGGCCACTGTTATAGTTAAAGTAAGTAGTGGTACTGGGTTAAACTGGATTGTAAACAAAGATGGTAAAGTAGTAGGCGTGGAACTTCCAGGAAAAGGATATTCTTATTTTGATAGACCTTTGCCTCTAAACAATGGGATGTTATTGGAATTAGCACAAACTATCCAAGCTAATCCAGACCATCTTAAATGGCTATCAAAAGAAGAGTTCGTTAAAGGAGGTTATCAACCACCTAAAGTCTCCCTAGAATACAATGATGACAAAACTGAAGTAACACTAAAGGTAGAGGTTCCAGCAGAAGTAAGGGCAAGGAGGTCCACAACCGTTACCTTTGACTATGACATAGAATATGAATTGGATAATAAAAATGCAGAATTGTCTTATGTTGTTAGAGATATCTATGTTCCAATAACATTTGTCAAACCAGCAGAAAAAATTACCCCACCTCTAAGAAAAAGAAGAGAAGAGATCTCAACAAATGTCGAATTTGATTTTGGTAGTTTTGATGTAAGGGAGGCAAATACCCGTACATCTTTTTGGTTCCGTCACGTAAATGGAGAAGTTGATGAGGTAGCATGGAGTCTATTGGGAGAAGGTATGGAATTCTATCCTTTGTTAAAATTCTTACACGATAACAAAAGTACCTTACCACCTAACATTTACAAATCTCTAAGTGAACAATTGGAAAATGCGGTTAATACCTTCTTAAGCGTTCCTTTAAGAGAGAGTATCCCTATTGATCCCAATGAGAAAAATGTTATTCCAAATGTATTGGCTGGCCGTCCTGGTGCTACTAGACCTTCTAGTTATACATTAGGTGGAACCTTAGGAGATTTAATAAATGAAGTAGACCCAATAACAGCTCTATCCTGGATAAATTCTAACTCAGCAGAAGTACTATTCAGCGGAAATGCACCAGAGAATGTAAAGAAATTTATCATTCTGGCTGTTATCTTTAACACTTCACTGAACAATGTAAAATATATGAACAGACAATTTGATGACTTCAAAGCAAAACTTGAAGCATTTGCCTCTTTCCTAATCAGTTTCAAAGATTATATTAAAGACCCAAGTAATCCTGCCAAAATTGATATGTTCTATGATGCTATAGAGACTTTAAAAGATTCCCCATATTTCACAGGTGGAGGATCAGACATCGGTTCCACACCATTGGTAAAAGTTTTATTCCAATTTACTCTAGAGAATTTGGAAGGGGGAACATTGGCAGCATCGTTCCAGTCAACTCAAATAGACTTAATGCAATTTAACATAGATTGGACTGTTTGGGAGCATTTGACAGAAGAAGAAAGGTCAAGAATCATCCTAAACTGGTATACCAATGTGTTCTTGAGGAAAAAGACAGGTACTGAATACAAAGTAGTTACTGAAGACGGAAATCTGGTATTACAAAAAGAAGAAACTAGTGCTACTGGATTTGGTGCAAACGTTGATTTGAGGGTAGGTTACGGGCATAGCGATAAACTCCAAAACATAAGGGTGGAACTTGGTGTAGGTGGAACTGTTTATGTAATTGAACATCAAGATAACAAAGGATGGAAAGTGCCAAAACATATTTTAGAGGAGATTAGTGTAAACGGTGGTGCTATTTACACAAGAACAATCGTAGAGTCTGGAAACTTCCGCGTTAGCGCATTTACAAAAGTAGAAGGAAGGTATACAAAGGACTTAGTAGAAGATGAAGAATTGCTTGTATTTACAGGTAGCGTTGGTGTTGTATTAGGGTCAGTTAAAAAAGAAGACGGTACCTATGATTGGAAGGTAAAGGGAGTGTATAGAATAGAAGGAGGTTCTGCCAAACCATTAGAAGGTTCTTGGGATATCACAGCCAGCGTTAGAGTAGGGCCTAATGGACAACTCTCCATAGAATTCCAAGGAAATCCAGACCATATAGCAGAAGCAATCGGCTTAACTTATGAACATAGATTATCAGAGGGAACTGCCCTTTCCTTGGGAGGTTACATGAACCTAGTTACAGGAGACAAAGGAGTACGATTAGGATTAAACATCAATTTTTAAGCATTTAGTTCCAAGTATAACCAATGATACTTGTTTTTCTTTTTCTCCTATTATCTTATGCCCCATATACAATTACAACACCCACAGAACACCTCTCTTTTGGAACATCTGAAGGACATACCCTATCGTTTGACCAACAATCATCTATGACTGTTTCCATATCGATCCCTAGCGATAAACTCGTGTATCCCAATTCAGTTAATGATATTAAAAATGGAGATACTATCATAGTTTGTAAAGACACAGATGTTACCTTTTCCGTATCTGGAACTACTTCATTATCAAACGTTGAAGCATTTGTGATTACTGATTACGATACTATAGATAATGGTTGTAGTAGTTATAGCGGTAGTGGAAGCTATAGCTCCTCCTGGACAGACTATCAAATTTGTATGTATGTAAAATATGGTCGGGGAAGCAGCCCCCAATATGGTTATGACATCGGAGGTTTGGAAACAAGGGGAGATCCAACAATAACAATAGGTTCTTCCACTTATGGCGGAACTTCTGCAACCAAAACAATTACCATATCTTCGCCCCAAATTGTTAGCATTTCTTATTATGTAAAATCAGCGGAAGTTGGTATTTATTATCCTTGGCCTTTGAGTTCTTCTACTGTGGGTGTGGGTTGGGATGTTGGGGATACAGCAGCGGCCACTTCTTCCCTATCCTTTGAAGTAGTGGACCCAGGTTCAATTTCCTTAACGACAACGATTTCTCCAACAACCGTTACTATAACAACTGTCCCTACTACAGTTTCTATTCAGGTTACTAACACAGGTCCCTTACCCATTGTTATCACAGATGTTACTTCTAGCCATGTAGATATTAGCGTTAATTCTCCAGATATAAATACAATAATAAATCCTGGGGAAACTAAAAACATTACAATAGAAGTAGATAGCACAGCTACCTCTTCGCTAAGCACAGTAATTACAATTCATTATAGATCTCAAGATGAAGTCTGTGGCAATTATTTAACTTCTTCTAATTACTTTACATTAACCTATAATCCTGCCCCTACTCCTCTACCAGACTTAGTGCCCGAAGCTACTTTAGATAGCACCAATTATCCTAATCTAATTTTAAAAACAAAAATAAGAAACACAGGTTCAGGAAATGCCATCGGTGTATGGGTAAGTGTAGAAAATGTTTCAGATGCTAATTCCCCAGGAAAAGATAATTACTTTATTGGAGACTTAGTTGCAGGAGATTCCTATGACCTAGACCTTAATTATAAATGTGAAAACGGAGATGAAGTTTATCATGTAATCATCTCTGTTGACCCTGATAACCAAGTAGTGGAATCAATTGAAAATAACAACGTATTTGAAACAACCATCTATTGTTCCCTGCAATGTGAATTCAACCCAGCATCTTTAACATTTGACGATAATACAACAAAAACAGCAACATTAACTTGTGATGGTGCCAATTGTGAAGATGTTACCTGGGACCCTCTTACCAAGTTCTCCATTAGTTTTACCAACCCAACATTTTCCATAACCCCAACAGATACAGGAACCTTTACAGAAACCTTAAAAGTAAGGGCACAAAAAGACGGCCAAATTTACAATTGTGACCTTCCTTTATCTTCCAACATAGAAGAAGGCATGAGCGAATGTAGGAAAAGAATTTAAATCCTTTTCTATCAACTAATAGAGTGAGCCAGGGTGGTGTAACGGCAGCATGAGAGGTTGTGGCCCTCTCGGTCCGGGTTCAAGTCCCGGCCCTGGCCTAGGTGGAACAATGTTATGGCTTTTATTTCTTGGAATGGTCTTTTCTACAGCCTATTATGTTTATCAGGACGGTTCTGTAGAGCTCCACCTTAATACATCATTCCCTTTAATAAATTTCACAACCCTAAAAGGCACCTATTACGTTAATGAAACACATTTAATCCCCAATGGAAGTTTAATTATTTTAACACAAGACCTTACCTCAAAATCCGGGAATATCTGGAAATTATCGGTACCATCTCCTGGCCTTGTCGTATTTTTATTTAATGCAAAAATCCTTAACTTGCCCAACAATTCAACCATTACATCTGATCAAGATCGCATCATTATCTCAATTTCCTCTCCTTCTAAAATAACCTACCAAATACCTCCTAACAACAATAATTCTGGTTTATTGATAATCTTAGTAGCAATAACAGTTCCCATTCTTTATTTTACTTACACCCACGTTTTTCTAAAAAAACCATCTTCCAAATTCAACCATCTTCCCACCACAGAACGTCTTATCCTAGAACATATTGAAAAAAATCCCGGCATAACTCAAAAAGCCCTTTCCCAAGCTCTTGGCATCCCCAAATCCACATTATCCTATCATTTAAACAAACTAGAACAACGGGGCCTTATCCGAAGAGAATCCAAAGGTTTATCAAATAAACTTTACATAAACAAATTATGAGCCTTGTTCCATTGCTAAGAAAAAGATTTTGCGCAAAAGAATTCACATCTGAGAAAATCCCTGAAGAAAAAATAAACTCTATAATAGAGGCCATTAGATTATCTCCTTCTTCCTATAATCTACAACCTTGGCGCATCAAAATAATCAAAGATCAAGAAACAAAAGAAAAGCTTTTCCCAGCCTCTTATAACCAAAAGCAAATAACCACCTGCTCCCACTTACTTATCTTTCTAACATCCTTAGATATAGATGAAATTCTGGGGAAATTAAAGAAAGCCCGCTTAGAAGCAGGCACTCCAGAAGAGCAAGTGGATGCCTATCTCTCACGCTTAAAGGCTTCCTTAGAAAAGAAATCACCATTGGAACTAAGAATGTACTTAGAAGAGCAAACATACATAGCCTTAGGCATAGCAATGCTAGAAGCAGCTTCCCTTGATATTGATTCCTGTGCTATGGGCGGTTTTATAGAAGAAGAATACAAAAAAATCCTAAACATTCCAGAAAAATATGCAGTTAGCGTGTTATTGCCTTTGGGAAAAGCAGCCCATCCACCAAGACCCAAAATAAGAATAGATAAAGAGGATTTACTTATTTAAACCCTGTCCAATAAATGCAATTTATGAGATTATCCATCCTTCACTGCCGCCCATTATAGGATATTAAAAACTTCAGATTACTTTGCTGCTTTAGTTTTTTAATGGCAAGATGGGAACGAAGCCCACTCATCTATTACTTCCCCTATTTTATCTTCATTCCAGATCCTCCCATCTCTCTTTAAACCTTTCTTGTAATTGAGGTAAGGTTGTATATTCCAAATCTTGTTCAGGTAACCTATGGGGTTCAAAAGGTCCATGCATTCTCATATACTCTGCCAATTTATTAGCTTCTTCCCTAACCCTATCAAAAGCAACATCTTCAAACAAATCTACAGGACCCTCCAATTTACCATTATTAACCTGAAATCCCAGAGCAACAACCCTAGGAGGTCCATCAAACCTAGAAATCATGGCATTCTCCAAAGACACAGGCATTAAAGGCCCTATGTGGGACCCTCTCATCCATCCTGCTACCAACCAAGGCTTAGAAAACGCCTCCAAAATCTCTCCAACAGCAGGCAATCCAGATTGCGCCCTAACAATAGCCACAGGATCATCTTTTCCTACATATCTCCCAGCTATTAAAGACAATTTCTCAGTGCTTACAGCTGCTACAGGCTCCCTTTCAGGAAACTTCCCACTTCTAGAATAAATCCTTTTAATGGCATAATGCCTATTACCAATATATCCAAGCAAAGCATAGCTTTCTTCAGGAGTGGAAAATATAGCTTTTTTATTTTTCAACAAATCCAATATCTCAAAATCAAATCCCTTGTTCATATTAGGGTCTATAACAAGTCCAGGAGTGTTAAAAGGGTCTGCAAACATCTTATACAGTGGAACATTAAAAGCTGAGGGCTCAGTTTTATCCATCAAAAACACAACAATAGGCTCAGATGGCCTTTCCTTAAACTCCATCTCTGCAACTCCCAATCCAGATCCTTTAACATTCCCTGAAAAACTATCTTTTAACAGATCTTGCCCAGCACCATAGAGCTTTTTCTCCTTTGCTATCTTTGCACCTTCATTAAATAGTCTCCATGCCAATTCATGTATCAAAGGATGGTTCTCCCCTTTATTATGGGACAAAATTAATGAGATGTCATCTCCGGCCCATGCCACAAAATAATCTCCTATCAAATCATTTTTCTCCAATTCATTTTCAAAGAATTCTAAAATCTCAGGGTCAACCGTGCTATGTCCTACTAAGCCTCCAATATCGGCTTTTATTACAGAAATTGTTGTCATAAAAAGAATAAAAGAAAACAAATTAAAAACTTAGCCCAATGCTTGTTCCAAAGAGCTTAATGTGGAATTCACAAAGGTATATGGTACAGCTCCTGAGAACACAATTATGTATTGGCTAGGTGTTTCTATTACTCTGACACCTCCTCTTAAGATCTGATTTAGGGATTTTATGGATTGTTGTACCTCATCTTTGGATACCTTATCTTTTGGAACTATTATCAAGAAACTAGGAGTTCCTGTTAGGCCAAAGGTTTGTGTGGCCTCTCTTAAATCATTCTGAACAACAGTTCTAGCTTCTGTGCTGTTAAAACACTCTTGGAATTGAGATACGTTTAGTCCTAATTGCTCAGCCGCATTGAAGTAATCTTGGTCAGAATTTATTGTATTTATGTTCTCAAAGATCCAATCATGGTACTCCCAGAACTTTCCTTGCTTATCTGCACAATATGAAGCTCTGGCGGCAGGCTCTGCTTGTGGATGGATAGATGTCAATGGAAGATGTTTGTAATAAAATTTTAATCTTCCAGCATTTACCCACTCTTCTTTTATGTATGGGATGGATTGCCTAAAGAACCTTCCACAGAATGGACATTGGAAATCGCTAAATTCAACCATAATTATTGAGGCATTGTCACTACCCATATTAGCACCTGTAACTGTGTATGGTTCTGGGAATGATGTTGTTTCTAAATTGCCTGTTGGTTGGTTGTTCAACTGTTGCTTTGCCTGTGCCAACTGTGTTTTAACAGTTGCTATTTTCTCCATACCAAATATCACATATTGCTTATCCTTTGTGATATATAATGGTACACTGCTTCCATCTATGCTAAAATTCAATAAAATAACTCCTGGTGCTATTTCTTTGTAATCTTGCAAAGTAACTTGTGGGTTGTTCAATTGTCCTCGGGATTGCACATATACTAAATCCTTTACCAATTGTGTAAGCTCTTGCTGTGTTGCCTGGTCTAATTGAAAAGGCTCTGTGGAGCTTGTTGCATTTGTAGCTCCCCCTCCATTGTCTACACATCCTGCCAACAAAAGCAGAACGCCAAACAAACCTATATATAAATTTTTCATGCCTAAACTTCCTATCATACATTTATAAAGCTAACCTACACAAGTTTTCATATATCTTCCCATACAAGGAAAAAACCAACACTTTTATAAAGCTTTCTTATGATTATATAGACAGTATTGGTGATGGAATGGCTAAGAAGAAAACTCAAAAATCAGTAGATGCTGAAGTAAAGAGAGGTATTGTGCGTATAGCCGGTAGGGACCTTAAGGGAACTTACCCACTAAAAAGAGCACTCACTTATGTAAAGGGAATCTCCTATTCTACGGTAGGCCCTATTGCCAAGCTAATAGAACAAAGATTAGGTATTCCAAGAACAGAGAAAATCGGAAACCTCTCTGATGAACAAATAGAATCCATAGATAATTTATTGTTTAATTTAACGGACCAAGATTTACCTGAATTTTTATTAAATAGAAGAAGAGATCTCTGGTCTGGTGAAAATTTACATTTAATCATGAGCGATCTGGACTTTGCAACAAGAATGAGCATAGAGAGAAAGAAGAAGATGTACAACTGGCAAGGATATAGACACATTAGAGGTAAGAAGGTGAGAGGACAAAGAACAAAGAACACAGGTAGAAGGGGAGCAACTGTTGGTGTTGTAAGGAAGAAGAAGTAGGTGATTAAATGAGAAAATTACATAAAAAATATTCCCGACCTAAGAAGCTTTGGGTTGTAGATAGAATAAGGGAAGAACATAGATTAAAGCACAAATACGGTCTCAAGAACATTAGGGAAATCTGGATAGCAAGGGCTTTCTTAAGAAAGGTAAGAGCTAATGCAAGAAACCTCTTGGCTTTACCCGCTGATTTAAGAGCAAAGGGAGAAAAAGAAGTTCTTGGAAAACTAGAACGTTATAACATCTTGCCTCCTGATGCAACCATAGATGACGTTCTATCTTTAGATGTGGAAGATGTTCTAAAAAGAAGGTTGCAAACCTTGGTATATGAGAAAGGGCTTGCAAAAACCATAAAACAAGCCCGCCAATTAATAGTCCATGGTTTTATAGCAGTAGATGGTAGGAGGGTGACTTCTCCCGGAATGCTTATCACAAAGGACAAAGAGGATAAAATCTCCTATTATAAACCTATTGATTTAGAACCTAAGGCTGTGGAACAACCTAATCAAGAATCTGCTCCTGAAGGAGAAAACGTAGAAGGTGAGGCCGCATGAAAGATAAAAGAAAGGCTATTGTAAGAATATATTCTTCTAAAAACAACACAATAATAACTGCTACAGATTTAAGCGGTGCAGAGACCTTGGCATGGGCCAGCGGTGGTTTGATAGTGGATGCTGATAGGGATGAGGCAAAACCTTATGCAGCCATGCAAGCCGCTTTAAAAATCTCCAATGCCCTAAAGGAAAAAGGAATTTATGAAATAATCGTTAAAATAAGGGCACCTGGTGGAAACAAATCAAAAACTCCAGGACCTGGTGCTAATGCAGCTGTAAGGATGTTGGCAAGAAGCGGCCTAAAAATCACAAGAATAGAAGATGTAACCCCTCTTCCTACAGACACTATTAGGAAGAAAGGAGGTAGAAGGGGAAGAAGAGTATGAAAATTAAAAACTTCAAAGCCCAAGATAACTATGCCACCTTTGTGCTGGAGGGAGATATTAAACTTGCAAATACCCTCCGCCGCTATCTCATCGGTGGCGTTCCCACCTATGCTATCGATAAAGTTGTTTTCTATCAAAATACCAGCTCCTTTTTCAATGAATATATTGCCCATAGATTGGGTATGATCCCTGTAAAGGTAAAAGAACCTATAGAAGAGGGAAAAGTCTTGTTGGATGTTTCAGGACCTAAGAAAGTCTATTCTGGAGATCTAATCCCAGAAAACGATTCCATTGAAATCCCTATAAAAAACATCCCTATTATAGAGCTTTTAGAAGGACAGGTTTTAAGATTAGAAGGTATTTTAAAACAAGGTAGGGGAATAAATCATGCAAAGTTCCAGTCTGGAATTTCCTCCTATGATCAAGTGGATGAGAAAACATTTAATTTCTTTGTAGAGACTCTCTATCATTACGAGCCTAAGGAACTCCTAGATAAAGCGATCTCTCAAATAAAAGAAGACCTTAAACTTTTAATTCCATGATAACCACAAAGACAGGTGACCAAGGCTACACCTCTATCTTAGGTAAACGTCTTAAAAAAACAGACCCCTTAATACACTTAATTGGAACATTGGATGAGGCTTTAGCCCTTGCCGGTTCTTTATCTCTTTTAGAGCTCCAAGATTTTATTAAATATGCTTTGGACCAGATAGCCCAGCAAAAGGACATCCCAAAGGAAAAAATCGCTCTCTTGGAGGAAAAAATCTCTTCCTACAATTTCGAATTCAAGGGTTTTGTTAGGCCTGTTGGAAAAAGCGCCCAAATCCATCTATTAAGGGCAATAATCAGAAGGGCAGAACGCTATGCCTGGGCCTCTTTAAACAACCACGTTCCAATATATTTAAACAGACTATCAGATTTAACATTCCTTATAGCTATAGAAAAATCCAAAGAGTGGAACGAGTTCCAATATTTCTAATCACAATATTCTACCCAATTATCCAAGTCCCTATTTTTTAAAATAACATGGATTCCAAGAGATTTTGCTTTAGGACATATTGTTCCATGGAATTCTGATAAAGTGGTTTCATCCGTGTATTCCACATCCACAAACCTTTTATTCCTCTCCAAATAAACCAATGCTTCCCTATATTCCTCTGTGTCAAACCCTGATTCCAATAGAATCCATTCACTATAATTAACCAATTCCAAAGATAGATCCGGAGCATTCTTTTGGGCTATTGACAATCCCCTTTTATGCGCTTCCCTAGACAACCATTCATAATACCTAACAACATCTTCTTTTGTTATATTAAAACCTGTATTCCATGTGTGCAAATCTATGTTATCGGGTTCAATACCATCAAATCCCTTCTCCTTAATCATATCCAATCTCGCTTCTATTATAGGACCAAGCAAATCCAATCTTTTAATGTTCAAAAATCTCTCTCCATCCCATCCCGGATATTCCCTTCCAATCACTTCTTTTGGGAATTTATCAGCATCAGGTCTCCAATCCTCCCAGCTCCCCACAGACACATATGCTATCACTATTTTTCCCTGCTTCTTCAACCTTTGAACTTCTTCTTTAGAACTATCAAAAGCATCTATATCCACCACATTTGCATTTGTTTCTACTAAAGGCTCGCTTAACACCCACTGAAATCTAATGTTTTTAGGCAAGGGCTTTACCTCAGGGCTTTCTAAAGGCTTGCTACATCCTGCTAACAATAATAAACCGGCAAGCACCAAAGCCCTTTTTCCCATTCCTCGTCCCCTACCTTTCAACATTTCCACCCCATTTCATAATATTTATCTATATTCTCATTGCCCTTTAAATAGCTCAGCAGGCTCCACATTCAAAGGATATTTTTTAATAATCTCCTTAACATCCATCTCCTTTTTAAGCTCCTCTATCTTTTCCTTTGAAAACTTCTCCAAATCTTTAATGCCCTTTCCTTTCATTAACCTTTTTATCACTTCTTTTATAGCCCTCTTTGTTATTGTTCCATCTTTATATAGCATCAAAGCCTTTCTTATAACATCATCGCTTGGCTCCTCTCCTAATTCCCTTCTTATAGATGTTAATGTATCTTCTAAAGTAACTGCAACAACTTTGGGTTCCACCTCATTTTTAAGCTCCTCAAACAAATAAAGCCTTCTATTTGCCAAAATCCTTTCCGCAAGCTCCTTATTCAAAATTTGTTCCAGCTCTCTTAGCTTTTCATCCATAGACGGAACCTTTTCAGCATCAGGCGTTTCAATAATCTCAATATCTGTTTCAGGGTATAATCTAGCGGCTCCTGGCAAAGGTCTCATAAATTGGGAGCTTCCATCCGGCAATGCTTTCCTTGTTTCTTCAGGCACATAGTCCATTTTAGCCCTTAATAACACATATTCCAAGGCTTTCCTAGCCCTGTCTATAGGCCCTACTACTAAAACCCATCCGTCTGCTCCGATTTTATCACCAAGCCCCTCTAATCCATATTTAGGAGCTTCATCTACATGTATCAAACCCTTTACACCTGCCAATTTAGCATAATCCGCTAATTCAGAACCATACCTTCTCCCCCCAATCTTCCTTCCAAAGATCCCTTTATATCCAGGGAACTTAAGCAACAAAGCCCTTTCTCCATTCTTAACAGCCCTTCCTATAAAATTCTCCAAATCCCTAACGTGCTCTGAAACATCATATATCTTCTCATCAAACCTATACAAATCCCTTTCCTTAAGCTCCTTAATCAACGCTATCAAATCCTTTTGCCTTTCTATCTCTGTATCAACCCACTTAGGTATCATGTCAAGTTCTTGAGCCCCTTTTATTTCAACCCTAGCACCTCCTTCCACGCTTATATTCAAATCTTGTCTAATTGTTCCAAGCCCCCTCTCTACATAAGGATGCATCCTCAATGTCATTCCAATTGTTTTGGCAACTTCTTTAGCATGCTCTCCATCTTTTATATTGGGTGTGGTTGCTATTTCCAACAATGTTACTCCAAGCCTATTCAACCCATATGTCCTTGACAACATATTTTCATTTAAAATACCTGCGCTTTCCTCCTCTACACATAATGTCTGAATGCCAACATCTCCTTTAGAGCTTTTTATTGTTCCATCTATGGCAACCAAAGCAGTCCTTTGAAACCCAGATGTGTTACTTCCATCTACAACAATCTTCCTCATAAAAATAATTCTTGGGAAAATGGTCATGTTAAATGTTTTAGCTATGCTTACTGCGGTTTTTATAGATTCCCTATCAGGAGATAACGGAGGTTCCTCATCCAGTTCCACTAAACAAGCATGACTATTATTCCATTTATAAAAAATGTCTTTTTCCTTTTCCACCTCCAGCTTAGCGGCCAAATCTATCTCTCCTGTCTCCGCCCTTGAAACCGTAAACCTCCTTTTTATCTCATGTTGGAACTCTTTTTCATCATATTTACATCTACAAAACAATTTTCCCTTTAATCTTTGGTGTATCTCAAGTCCTATTTTTGGCATGGTTCCATTATGTTGGTTCAATATTTAAATCTACTTCATAATATCCTTTTAAAATAGCTTCATTTGACCCTCTGTAAGCCTCCAAAACCTCCCTTAAGTTCTCTTCCCTCAATTCATTTATCTCCTTCTCGCCCAACCCCTCAACATTTATTATTGGGAACTTATGTATTAGAGGATTGAATATGTGAGTACCATTTACCATTTCCACCTTCTTAACCTCTCCAGGTACCCACCATATGATAGACCTAGGATAGTTTTTAGACCCATAATGCAATCTCCTTACTCTATGTAAATTTGCTATTCTCTTTCCCAAGCTCAACCAGGTTAAGAAGTTCATACGCTGGAAATTTACTTCTTTGTACCAGAGAAAACCTTTGCTATGCTCTGGTGTTACAGGCTCTATATCATTTTCTCCAGTTCCGGTTACAGTTAGGGGTCTCCATCCCTTAATTAACTTAGCTATCACATATGCTCTAAGAAAACTTTCTAGAGGTTTTTCCACTTCTACTGGGAATAATTTAGCGGTCACAAACTCCATGTAATTAAATTCCTTAATCTCCCCACCCTTATATTTAAATCTCCTAAATTTCTCTGAGTATTTAGCCCAACCCTCTGTAGGAATCAATTTAACTATTTCAACGGTTTTTACCATCACTAATTATGTTGCAAAAAATGTTTAAATAATAGTGTATCAATTTACTCTTCCCCTCAATAAAGTCTTTTAAACCTTTTTGTTCCAATATAAGGAGAGAGGGCCCGTAGCTCAGCTTGGACAGAGCGGCGGCCTTCTAAGCCGAAGGTCGTGGGTTCAAATCCCACCGGGCCCGCTTTTAAACCCTTTTTCCATTATTTAATCATGGCAACCCGAGAAGAAATTCAAAAAATAATAGACTATTGCGAGCAGAAGAAAAAAGAATCTGGCAGGATAGCCTTGATTGTTGAAAATCCTTTTAGAGACGAAATCCCCTGGACCTTTAATTACCCCTATATAGCTATAGATTTGCCAGAAGAAAATGTCAATCCCACATTCCTTTTATATGATTC
>WAPD01000064.1 GCA_015520875.1 Microcaldota archaeon | reverse complement strand
TTGAAATATAGGTTGGAGGAATGGGACAGAATGATGGAGGCAATGAGGCAGTTAGATATATATTATTGCGGAAAAGAAATGGATTCATTAATTATGGAGTCAATTCACCATTTCAATGTTATATGGGAGAAAATAAAAGAAAATCACAAAAGCTGATTAACCTTGTCCCAGTTTACAACCTTCCACCAATTATCTACATAGCTTCCCCTATCGTTTTTATATTGCAAATAATAGGCGTGCTCCCAGACATCTATTGCCAACAAAGGCTTGAACCCTGCTATATGCATTAAATTGTGTTTTTCTATGTTTAAAACATAGAAATTATCATTAGGGCATTTCACAAGCAAGGCCCAGCCCACACCTTCTACTTGCTTTGCAGATGCTGAGAATAATTTCTTGAAACTCTCAAAAGACCCAAAGCTTTTCTCTATCAATTCAAGGATTTTTCCATCTGGTTTGTTTTCATCTTCAGGTGGTCTCATAATTTCCCAAAACAGAGAATGCAACACATGTCCGTTCATATGGAAAGAGAGGTCTCTTAAAACTTCTCTTACATTAATCTCCAATTCCCCCTTATTGTATTTTTCTAATTTTTCCAAAGCAGCGTTTGCCCCCTTTACATAGGCTGCATGGTGCTTTTGATGGTGTAATCTCATGATTTCTTCGCTGATTACAGGCTCTAACGCATTGTATTCATATGGTAATTTTGGCAATTCAACTTTCATATATGCCTAATGTAGCAATTGATTTTTATATATTAAGGTTTCCCCAAACAAAATAAGCTTTTTAAGAATAGCTTGTTGCTCTAAATCAAGCTTAGAAACCATTTCCTTGACCTTCTCAGGATTGTATCTTAGAACAGTTAACAAAGATGCGAACATTTCATGGGCATTTTCATAGGGATGGCCCTCAGCATCGCTTACCGCATCCAACACATGGGACTCATCAATAGCATTCCAGACAGGGTCCTTTTCCTTTTCATCATTATCCACCATCAACAAATCAAAGTATTGTTTGGCAACCCACATCTTTGTTTTAGATGATAAATATTCAAAGTAAAGATGGTTCATTTCATGGTAGAGAATTTGCTCAAACCTAGGACCCTTCTCCACATAGACTTTTTTCTCCCCCAAAGACGTTAAACCCACTTGTAAATGTTCATGTGCGTTCCCTATTAGCAATACATTCGGTAAAATGCCATAAGGTCTTGAGTTGAACTCTTTGAATAGCTTGGATATGGAAAGAATTTCCTGGTCTGTTAAGGGGGAAAAAGAATAAACAGGAACGCCTTGAACCTTATAGGAATGGATCTTTGGGTTAAACAAGTATATGGAACCCTCTATTTCTACACGTTCTCCAGGCGCCAAAAGAAAGATATTTCCTCTTTTGAAATCCATCAACATAAAACCATCCAACATATAGTCCTCATTGTTAAGCTCTTGAATATCCTGTGCAAAAACATGCATAATTTATAACAAAATAAAATGTTTTAAATCCATATAGCTTGGGTAAATTGATAAGGTTTAAAAATAGTGTGTCAACATATATAAAAGAATGGAAGAATCAGAGTATATTAAACTTTTGGAAGAAGCTTATAATAAACTCCCTAAAACAAAGTCTTCTGCAGAAAGATTTGAAATGCCCCAAGTAGAGATTAGCTATGATGGAAACAAGACCATATGGAGGAACTTTATGAAGTTTGCAGAGGCCTTTAGAAGAGATCCTGAATTTATGTTAAGGTATTTGAAAAAAGAGCTAGGAGCTCCTATATTTTTAGATGGGCCTAGGGCAATCATCCATAAAAAAGTATTACCCCAATTGATAAACAAGAAAATAGAAAGTTTCTTCAGGACATATGTTTTGTGTTGGGAATGTGGAAAAGTAGATACCCATATTATCACAGTGTCAGGACATAAGGAACTTGTGTGTGAAGCATGTGGTGCCTCTAGGGTGATAAAATGAAGAAGAAAAAAGAACCAGAAACATTTGACCATTCTAAAATAAAACTACCTCAAGGAAAACAAGTGTTCGGAATAGTGTTAAGCGAGCTTGGGGGTGCCAGAATGCTTGTTTATTGTTCAGATGATAAAGAGAGGGTTTGCAGAGTTCCAGGGAGGCTAAGAACATTTTTATGGGTAAAAGAAGGAGACATCGTAATAGTAGAACCTTGGGACATACAAAGCGATGAGAGAGGGGACATTGTTTGGAGATATAAACCATTGGAGGTAAATTGGTTAAAGGAAAAAGGTTATTTGAAAAATTTGCCCATCTAAATTTTTAAACATAAGTTGGAAAAGGAAATATTATGAGATTGTATGATACGCTTTCTGGAGAGGTTAGGGAGTTCAAGCCTTTAAGAGAGAACATTGTTTTAATGTACACTTGTGGGCTAACACCCTATGATTATCCCCACATAGGGCACGCAAGAACCTATGTCTCCTACGATGTTCTAAAAAGATACTTAATTTTCAAAGGATACGAAGTTATCCATATCCAAAATATAACAGATATAGATGATAAATTGATAAAAAGGGCTAAGGAAACAAATCGGGACCCTTTGGAACTAGCCCAACATTTCCATGATATTGCTTTGAAGAATTTTGAGGCTTTGAATATATTGCCTGCAGATGCATATCCCAAAGTTTCTGAGCATTTAAAAGAAATAGAAGACATTGTAAAAACCTTAATGGACAAGGGCATTGCATATAAAACATCCACAGGAATCTATTTTGATGTTACTAAATTCCCAGAATATGGAAAACTATCGGGTCAAAGCTTAGAAGAGATTTCCAAACATAGGATAGAACCGGACCCTACTAAAAAACATCCTGCAGACTTTGCCCTCTGGAAATATAGCGAAGATTACAAATGGCCATCTCCTTTAGGGGAAGGAAGACCCGGTTGGCATATAGAATGTTCTGCCATGTCTTTAAAATATTCAAATGGAGAAACATTGGATATTCATGGAGGTGCAAGGGACTTAATTTTTCCCCATCATGAAAACGAGATTGCCCAAAGCGAATGTTATACAGGAAAGAAATTTGCGAACTTCTGGGTTCATACAGGTTTTCTAACAGTAGATGGCGTTAAAATGAGTAAGTCCCTTGGAAACTTTGTTACAATAGAGGATGCTTTGAAAAACCACCATCCAAT